>JBATYU010001197.1:0-4945 GCA_049674245.1 Bradyrhizobium sp.
CGCACGGCCCGCGGCCCGAAGGCGCGGCCACGCCAGGTCCGCCCAGCGACGATTTCAATTCGGGGAATGAGTAAGTAGCGGGGCCCCCCGCGGAAGCGGCGCGTTACCCTCCCCTCGCCGTTGACGACGGCACCAGCACCGGCTCTAGCGCCGGAATTAGCCGCGTGCGCTCGCGCTTGGCCGGGATCGCGCGATAGACCTGTTTGGTCGCCTCCACGATATGCACGCCGGCGAACGGCAGCGAGAGCGCCTCGCCAACCCGTTCCCACGCCAACGCCGAACGCAGGAACCAGCCGCCCGCGACCGGCGGCATGAACAGCGCCTCGCCCCATGCCGTCGGCGTGAACCAGGTCTGCCGCAGCAGTTGCGTGATCTGCGAGCGCGAGTAAGGCCGGCCGTGACCGAACGGGGTGGCGTCGGTGCGGGTCCACACCCCGCGCCGGTTCGGAATGATCCCGATCACCCGCCCCGACGGCGCCAGCACCCGCCACACTTCGCGCAGCAGCCCTTCCGGATCGTCGGACATTTCCAGCGCATGAACCAAGAGAATACGATCGACCGCCGCATCCGACAGTGGTAGTGAGAACTCGTCGACCAGCGTTGCCAGCGCCGGCCGCGCGGTCGGCCATTTCAGGACGCCCTGCGCCGCCGGCATGAAGGCGATACAGCGCTCGCTGTCCTCGCGGAACAGCCCCAGATAAGGTGTCGGATAGCCGATGCCGAGCACGCGCTGGTCTTTCGCGTCCGGCCATCGTTCGCGGATGCCGCGATTGATGAGCTGGCGCGCCACGATGCCGAGGCGCCGCGAATAGAAGTCGCGTAGGTCGATGACATCCATGGTACCAATCTAACACGGCGCTATGCCATCGAGCGTGCAGAATATTGCATTGCTCCGGAAGCGTTAACGCCATATCTCTGACCGGGGCTGGGTTGGCTCACCGCGCACAGACGATGGAGATATCATGGCCGCCGAAATCCGCCTCTTCACCTGCTTTACCGATAATTTCGGCGCCCTGATCCACGATCCCGCGACCAAAGCGACCGCCTCAATCGACGCGCCGGAGGCCGCCCCTATCGTAAAAGCGCTGGAACGCGAAGACTGGCAACTCACCGATATCCTGATCACGCACCACCACCATGACCACGTCGGCGGCGTCGCCGCGTTGAAGCAGAAATATGGCTGCCGCGTGGTCGCCCCGCACGACAGGTCGACCAAGATCGCCAATGTCGATTTGCGCGCCGGCCACGGCGACGTGGTGAAAGTCGGAGGCCTGTTGGCGCGGGTGCTGGAGACGCCGGGCCATACCCTTGACCACATCGCTTACGTTTTCGACGGCGAGAAAACCGTGTTTGCCGCCGATACGCTGTTCTCGATCGGCTGCGGGCGGGTGATCGAGGGCACTCATCCCATGATGTGGGATTCGCTGCTCAAGCTGCGCGCGCTACCCGACGATTTCAAACTCTATTGCGGCCATGAATATACCGCCGCCAACGTCAAATTCGCGCTTACGATCGAACCCGACAATGCCGCGCTGAAGGCGCGCGCCGAGGAGGTGGCGCGGCTGCGCGCCGCGAACAAGCCGACAGTACCGACGATGATGGGCGATGAGAAAAAGGCCAATGTGTTCCTGCGCGCCGACGATCCCTCGCTCGCGGCAAAACTGCATATGAAGGGCGCCAACGCCGCCGACGTGTTCGGTGAATTGCGCGAGCGCAAGAACAAGTTCTGATGGTCCCATGCCGACTGCTTCCGACATCATTGCGCGACTTGAATTGAGACCACACCCGGAAGGCGGGCATTATCGTGAGACGTTTCGCGATTCCTGCACCGACGCCCAGGGCCGCGCGCGCTCGACCGCGATCTATTTCCTGCTGGCGCGCGGCGAGCGCTCGCTCTGGCATCGCATCGATGCGGTCGAGGTCTGGCATTATTATGCCGGCAGCTCGCTCATCTTGCAGATCGCCAATGAGGGCTGCGCGCGGCACGCGGTCAGGCTCGGACCCGACCTTGCCGCAGGCGAACGCCCGCAGGCGATCGTGCCGGCGCAAGCATGGCAGGCGGCCGAAACCACCGGCGACTGGACCTTGGTGGGGTGCACGGTGTCGCCCGGGTTCGAATTTGCCAGCTTCGAATTGGCCGAGCCGTATTGGTTCTCCACCCGTTGAACCGGCGCGGTCGGGAATCGGGTGGGTTTCCTGCATCTGCGCAAATAGATTCCGCTTCCAGACGTCACAAGGAGCGGAAAATGCACGGCACCTTCGGCCCTTCGAATATCCAGATCGAACCGGCGATTCTTTATTTCGGGACGCCGGTCGTTCTCATCGGTTCAAACAACGACGACGGTTCGTACAACCTTGCGCCGATGTCGTCGGCATGGTGGGTCGGCTGGCGTTGCATGCTGGGGCTGGCGCGCAGTTCCAAGACCACCGAAAACATGATCCGCACAGGCGAATGCACGCTCAATCTGCCCTCGGCGGATCTCGTCGGCGCGGTCGATCGTCTGGCCCGTACCACGGGATCCAATCCCGTGCCGGCCGGCAAGATCAGGCGCGGCTATCGGCATGAGAAGGACAAGTTTGCCCTGAGCGGCCTGACGGCCCGGCGGGGCGAAACGGTCGCAGCGCCACGCGCCGCGGAATGCCCGGTGCAGATTGAGGCCAAGGTCGCGCATGTGCACGAGATGGCGCAGGAGGACGAGATTTGGCGCGGCAATCTCGCGGCGATCGAGGTTCGCGTCACCCGCGTGCACGCGCATCCGGAAGTGATGATGGAGGGTGAGCCCAACCGCATCGACCCCGACAAATGGCGGCCGCTGATCATGAGCTTCCAACAGTTCTATGGTCTCACGCCGGAAAAGCTGCAGCGGTCCGAACTCGGTCAGATTCCGGAAACCGCCTACAAACCGCCGGGCTGGCGGCCGGCGGCTTAGCGTCGGGTAATCATATCCTTTGCCGCGATCAGGCCGCCGCCGGCGATCAGGACCGCGGCGACAGCAATGTTTGCACTCGCCTTCGCAAAGCCCGCCATGACGAGGAACGCCGTCGAGAGCAGGGGCGTGGCATAGGAGGCCGCTCCCAGCACGCGGATGTCACCGCGCTTCATGCCGATATCCCAGGCGTAGAACGCCGCTCCCACCGGGCCGATGCCGAGCGCAATCACGGCAAGCCATTGCAACATCGTATCGGGCCAGACCGTGGCCTCGACCAGCCCATGCACGAGCGCCGCGAGCAGCGCGGTTGCCGCGCAAAACCCGGCCACCGCATCGGTCGGCACCGATTTGAGCCTGCGCGAGGCGACCGAATAGGTCGCCCACACGAAGGCCGCGACGAACGCCGCGATCAGGCCGGGCACCTGGCCCGGGGTGACGCTTCCGGTGTTGCCCGCGAACAGAAGCACCGTGCCGGCAAGTCCAAGCACGGCGCCGATGATGTGATGCGGCGCCAGCCGCTCGCCCGGCAGCAACGACGAGAACAGCACGATCAGAAGCGGCCAGAGATAATTCAACAGCCCCGCTTCGGCCGGCGGCGCGAAGCGCAGCGCCAGAAAATAGAGGGCGTGATAGCCGAACAGGCCGCCGACACCGACTGCCCAAGCGGCCAGCGGCTGGCGCAGCGCGCCCACCGCCTTGCCCCGTCCGATCCATGTCAGGGAGCCCACCAGCGCGCCGATCGCAAAGGTCATCGCCGCGAGCTGGAATGCCGGAATGCTGCCGGTCGCGACCGTCATCACGGCTAGCAGCGACCACATCAGGATCGCAGTCAACCCGATCAACGTCGCGGTGCGGGGGGTTAAATTCGTCATTGCGAGCGCAGCGAAGCAATCCAGCGTTAGGGAAGCAAGGCCTGGATTGCTTCGTCGCAAGCGCTCCTCGCAATGACGCGGAGTGCCATCACACCTGATACTGCCCACCATTCACGGACAGCGTCGATCCGGTGATGAAGCCGGCGTCGTCGGCGGCCAGGAACACCACCGCGCGCGCGATTTCTTCCGGCTCGCCGAGCCGATTGACCGGGATCAGCGGCAGGATGCTTTTCTCCAGCACCTCCTTCGGCACCGCCTGCACCATTTCGGTGTTGATATAGCCGGGGCAGATCGCATTCACCGTAATGCCGCCCTTGGCATTCTCCAGCGCCAAGGCCTTGGTGAAGCCGATGTCGCCGGCCTTGGCCGCGGAATAGTTGACCTGGCCGAACTGGCCCTTCTGGCCGTTGACCGAGGAGATGTTGATGACGCGGCCGAATTTGCGCGCGCGCATGCCCTCGATCACCTGCCGCGTCATGTTGAACAGCGAGCCGAGATTGGTGTTGATCACGGCAGTCCACTGTTCCAGCGTCATCTTGTGGAAAGCGGTATCCTTGGTGATGCCCGCATTGTTGACGAGCACGTCGACCGGCCCGAGGTCGGCCTCGACCTTCTTGACGCCGGCGGCGCAGGCCTCGAACGAAGCAACATCCCATTTGTAGACGGGGATGCCGGTCTCGGCCTTGAATTTCTCGGCTGCGGCGTCATTGCCGGCGTAGCTCGCCGCGACATTGTAGCCGGCGGCCTTCAGCGCCTTGCTGATCGCCGCACCAATCCCTCGTGTGCCTCCCGTCACCAATGCAACGCGTGCCATGTCGATCTCCTCCTTGGTTATTTTTTTATAAGCCGGAATTGCCCGGTCTTTTTGACGAACCTCAAATCCAGTATCCCGATACGCCCTTTTGCGCCGGCGCCTCGTCGCCGCAAGACGCGATCAAGATGAAAATGCCCGGCACGAGACCGGGCATTTTTTATCAGCTTGAGCTGCGGTTGACAGATGATCTTTTCATCATTCAACCCATCCCGCTGCCTTTTGTTCAGTCGCGCGCAAGGCACATGGCAATCCCCATGCCGCCGCCGATGCACAGCGTGGCGAGGCCCTTCTTGGCGTCACGCTTCGCCATCTCGTGCAACAGCGTCACC
>JBATYU010001198.1:0-4424 GCA_049674245.1 Bradyrhizobium sp.
CAAAACTCGCGCAAAACATGCGGCGAGATCGCGAAGCTGTATCCAGCCGTCATTGCGAGGAGCATTAGCGACGACCCGCCGTCGCTCGCTATGCGAGCTATGGCGGGCTTGGAGTCCGCCGAAGCGCCCTTGCGCGTAGGCGGAAGCAATCCATTCTTTCTTTCTGTTGCGAGATGGATTGCTTCGCTTCGCTCGCAATGACGGTCAGGCTGCCTTCAATACCCCGCAAGGCTCAGGTAACCAGATTTTTTGCATGGCGAACCTGCCTTCTCGCTCCGGCACGTCCCATTGCCACCGAAGCCGGTTACGAACAAGATGAGCCGGGTACATCTCCGCAACAACAGATCATTTTCGGGGCACGCGCAGGCATGAATTTTCCGTCGTTGTTTTCACCGCTCAAAGTCGGTCCGTATCATCTCAAGCATCGCGTCGCAATGGCGCCGTTGACGCGAATGCGCGCTGCGAGGCCGAGCCACGCGCCGCGGCCGCTGAACGCGGAATATTACGCCCAGCGCGCGACACCGGGCGGATTGATCATCGCCGAGGCCTCGCCCGTGGTGGCGACCGGAGTCGGCAATCCCGGGGTGCCCGGCGTCTGGTCGGCCGAGCAGGTCGAAGGCTGGCGCGAGGTCGTCGATGCCGTCGTGCCAAGGGCGGCGTGATCTTTCTCCAGCTCTGGCATGTCTGGGCGGGTCTCGCATTCCTCGTTTCAACCCGGTGGCGCGCTGCCGGTCGCGCCGTCGGCGGTGCCGATCTCGGCAGAATACAAGACGTTGACGGCGGACTGGAAATTCTCGGCCTACGAGACGCCGCGCGCGCTGGAGACGAACGAAGTCGCAGGCATCATCGACAGTTTCCGGCAAGCGGCGAAGAACGCGCTCGCCGCCGGCTTCGACGGCGTCGAGATCCATGGCGCCAACGGCTATTTGCTCGAGCAATTTTTGCAATCGCGCACCAATCTGCGCACCGACCGCTATGGCGGATCGATCGAGAACCGCGCCCGGCTGTTATTGGAGGTCACGCAAGCCGCGATCGAGGTGTGGGGCGCCGATCGCGTCGGCGTGCGGCTGTCGCCTTACGGCTCGCCAGTGATTCCGGCGAGGCGGACCCGATGCCGCTCTACACGCATTTCGTCGAGGCGCTCAATCCGCTGGGCCTCGCCTACCTGCATTTCATCGAGCCGCGCTCGAGCGGCGCTGGCCGTGCCGAGGTCGATCACCAGAACGTGCCGTCGGCGATGGTGCTGTTCCGTCCGATGTGGAAGGGCATCCTGATTTCAGCCGGCGGTTTTGCGGGAGCGAGCGCGGAAGCCGCGATCGCTGCCGGACATGCCGACGCCATCGCGTTCGGGCGCATCTTCATTTCCAATCCGGACCTGCCGCGGCGGTTGCGAGAAGGACTCCCGCTGACCCCCTACAACCGCAAGACCTTCTATGGCGGCGAGGAAGCGGGCTATACCGATTATCTCGGCTATGACGAGATGGCGCAGGTTTGAAGACCCGGCCGTCATTGCGAGCCAACGGGTCGCGCGAATGCGCGCCCGATGACGGGCTCCGCGAAGCAATCCATACTCCGTCATTCCGGGATGGTCCGAAGGACCAGACCCGGAATCTCGAGATTCCGGGTTCGCTCGTTTCACTCGCGCCCCGGAATGACGAAACTTACGGAAAACGCAAATGGCAAAAGCAGCGACAGCAGCCGGAATCGCGACGGGCCAATGTCTGTGCGGCAAAATCCGCTTCGAGATCGACGTGCCGGCGCGCTGGGCCTGGCACGATCATTCGCTTGGCAGCCGCCGCGCGCATGGCGCGGCCTATGCCACCTATGTCGGAAGCTGGCGCAAGCGGTTTCGCATCACGGGCGGCAAGGCCGCCATCACCCGCTACGAGGACAAGGCGACCAAGACGGCGCGGAGTTTTTGCAAGCATTGCGGCACGCCGCTCACCTACGAGCGCGCCCGCTCGCCGCACATGGTCAACATCCCGCGCGCGCTGTTCTTTGGCCGCACCGGCCGGCAGCCGCTCTATCACATCGCGATCGAGGAATTGCAGGAGTGGGCCTATACCGGCGAGCCGCTGGTGCCGCTGAAAGGTTTTCCCGGCGTGGTCTGGCAGCGCTCGAAACGGAAGCGCCGCGCGGCGGGCGAGGACCCCTTCGAGCTCAGTCGCGAAGACCATTAGTAGGTTCTCGTGCCCCGGACGCAGTGCGGCGCGAAGTGCCGCACTGCTGAGCCGGGGCCCATGCGAGGCTGGCCGAGCAGCAGTGTGGGTCCCGGCTCTGCGGTGCATCGCTGAAGAAGCGCTGCACCGCGTCCGGGACACGATTGTTGAGGATTTCGCCGTGCAGGGCAGCCATGAGCGGCCTCCATTGCGTGAAACGTTCAAGTTTGGTGTGGTGCCGCGATCCCGTAAGGCCAAAGGCCGCGGGGGCGCAGGAGGGGACATGAAAAATCGCATCACCGGGCGCTCGGCATTCCTTGCGCTTCTCAAGGACGAGGGCATCACCCATCTGTTCGGCAATCCCGGCACCACCGAACTGCCGATCATGCATGCGCTGAAGGATCATCCTGATCTCACTTACGTGATGGCGATGCAGGAGAGCCTGGTGGTCGCCATTGCCGACGGTTTTAGCCGCGCCTCCGGCCGTCTCGTCGCCTGCAATGTCCATGTCGCGCCGGGCCTTGGGAACGCGATGGGCTCGCTCTACAACGCGCAATTCACGGGCACGCCGATGATCCTGACCGCCGGCCAGCAGGAGCAGGGCCATGGCCTGATGGAGCCGCTGCTGTATGGCCCGCTGGTGCGGATGGCCGAGCCGCTGGTGAAGTGGGCGGTCGAGGTGACGCGGCTGGAGGATCTGCCGCGGATCGTGCGCCGCGCCGCAAAAATCGCGACCACGCCGCCGACCGGGCCGGTGTTCATCTCGCTGCCCGGCGACATCCTCAATTCCGAGGCCGGCATCGAACTGGGACGTTCGACCCGCGTCGACACCCGCGTCAAACCTTCCGACGAGGCCCTGCAGGCGCTGACGCAGCGTATCCTCAAAGCGCAGCGTCCGGTCATCGTCGCCGGCGACGAGATCGTCAAAAGCGACGCGTTATCGGAGGCGGCCGCGCTGGCCGCAGCGCTGGGCTGCGCCGCCTATCAGCAATCGGCGCCCTACGGCGCGCATTTCCTCTCGGAAAGCCCGAGTTTTATGGGCGCGCTTTCGCGCCAGCAGAAGCAGGTGCGCGAGGTGCTGTCATCTTACGATCTGATGATCGTGCTCGGCGGCGATCCGTTGCGCATGTCGGTGCATAGCGAGGTCGAGCCATTGCCGGAGGGTCTGCCGATCGTGCAGATTGGCCTGGTCGAATGGGATCTTGCGAAAAATTACGGCGCCGAGATCGCGCTCAAGGCTGACGTCAAGGAAACGCTGCGCGCGCTGATCCCGGCGTTGAAGGCCGCCGGCGGCGCCGCGCTGGAGGCGCGTGCCAGACAGGGCATCGCCGAGCTTGCGTCGAAGAACTGGACCGCCAGGCGCAAGCTGGTCGTCGAACAAATTGCCAAGGCAAAAGACAAATCACCGATCGATCCGGACTGGCTGACCTTGCAGATGATCGAGGCGATGCCTGATAACGCCATCCTGGTCGACGAGGGCTTGACCTCGGGCCGGCAGACTCTCAGCTTACGGCCGCATCGCGACCGCTACGGCTATCACGCGCTCGCCTCGGGGGGCATCGGCTGGGGACTGCCGGCCTCCGTCGGCGTCAGCATGGCCAACCCGACGCGGCCGGTGGTGTGTTACTCCGGCGACGGCAGCGCGATGTATTCGATCCAGGCGCTGTGGACCGCGGCGCATCACAAGCTTCCGCTCAACGTCGTGATCGCCAACAATGGCGGCTATCGCATCATCAAGCAGCGGCTGCTCGCCTTCCACGGCGACGATCATTATGTCGGCATGGATTTCGTCGATCCGAAGGTGAATTTTGCCGGGCTTGCAACATCGCTCGGACTGGAAGCGATCAGGATCGCCGAGCCGAGCGAGCTGAAGACCCGATTGTCCTCGGCATTCAGCCGCCCCGGCGCGAAACTGATCGAGGTGATGGTGGATGGAACGGTGTAGGGGGAAAAGCAAGGCGCCGGCGAGCTAGGTGGCTCGCCGGCGTCGCACTCCTTACGGCCCGAACTTGGGGGCCGGGGTCTGGTTGAAGTCGGGCTCGTCAGCGACGCAGGTAAAATTCGCCGCAATGCTGGTGCTACCGCTCCCGTTGTACTTGGCGACCTTGGGATAGACACAGAGCGGCCGGGTCATCTGGACCGCGGGCGGCGTATCGGCGACGAACTTGGTGGCGGTGATCGTCTCCGGCGCCACGCCATTCTCAACCCAGTTGACGAGCGGGCTGAGCGCATCGAACGTGTTGGGGCCGGGGCCGCCGGAGCAGT
>JBATYU010001199.1:0-6467 GCA_049674245.1 Bradyrhizobium sp.
GCGTCCTGCGACAGCCGCAGCAAGTCGGCGTAGTCGATATTCGGCCGTGAAAAATCCGAGGCGAACGCCGCACCGCTGTTCTGCAGGTCGGCGCCGGCGCAAAACGCCTTGTCGCCCGCGCCGGTCAGCACGATGACACGGACGTCCTCGTCGTCATGGGCTTCGCGATAGCCGCTGGCGATGCCGCTGGTCACGCCGGCATTCGGCGCGTTATGCTTCTCCGGCCGGTTGATGGTGATTCAGAACGCCTGCCCGCGCTTTTCGCGGATCACGCTGTTGTCAGTCATTTGCCTTGCTCGCCTGTTCGTCGCAGGACGGCACCAGCCTGCTGCGGGCCGAGATCGCGCGCGGCAAGGCTTATGGCGCGCTTGCCATGGGCATGGGATCGCGGGCGCTGTTCCAGCGTGCGCAGGAGCAGGCCTATTTCGTCAGTGCGGTGAATTCGCTGGCGCAGGGGCGGCTGGTGCCGGTGCCCGGCGGAGTCTTGATCCAGGATGGCGGTATCTTGCTGGGCGCGGTCGGCGTCAGCGGCGACACGTCCGACAACGACGAGGCTTGCGCGGTCGCGGGCATCGAGGCCGCCGGACTGAAGGCGAATGCGGGGTGACTTTTTGAGCAGGGGTCATGTATATGAACCCCGCGGGGAGCATCGAGGGCGAACGCCGGCCGGAAGCATGAGGTGACACGATGAGCGAAATGAGTGACGACGAACTCACCACTGCCGAGGCCAAGCCGCTATCGCCGCTTCAGATCTTCTTCGTGAAAGCGGCGATCGTGACCGCCGCGATCATCGCAATTCTGTATTGCGCGAGCTATTTCTTCGAATCCTTTATCGCGAGCAAGGCGGACCAGCTTACGTTCTTGAAGGGCGGACCGGCGTTCTGGGGGAGAATCGAGACCAAGCTTTACTCGTTGGCGGACGAGCCGGACCTTCCGCCCGAGAAGAAGAAAAAGATCGTCGACGCCCTTCACAAGCTTTCCATCAAATACAAACCCTATGTCGATGCGCTCAGCGGCAACGACGCGGCTGCCCCGGCAAAGGGTCGCTGATGGGGTGCGGCTTGTTCGATGTCCGCTATCCCCCGATAGCGACCAAATTCTGCAGCGCAGCGCACTGTCGCGATGTGCCAAAAAGCGACATCAGCCTGAGTGGGCATCCCAAGGATCAGTCGTATAACTCCAAGCCGAGAGGTTTCTACCTGCAGCCCGGCGGGACACAGAATTTGGCCTGGTAGGCGATATCATCCGGGTTACGGACTCAGCCCGGCGGCCGACTCGCATGTGGGCTCTTGGCCAAGAAACTGATTTCTACGGCAGCCAGCTTTTGATCCGCAAATTACCAACCATAACCGCCGCCACCATAACCACCACCATAACCGCCGCCATAACCGACGCCACCATAACCGCCGCCACCATAACCGCCACAGCAACAGCACGGCGGCGGAGGCGGAGGCGGAACGTAGACTCGACAGCAGCAGCCGCAGCCGCCCCCGCCCCAACCGGCGTTGTCCCAACCGCCGCCACCATAATAACCGCCGCCACCCCAAGCGCCGCGACCGTAGTAGCCACCCGCATATCCACGACCATAGAAGCCTTGTGCTTCGGCGTTGGTGGGAATGGCGGCAGCAGCGAGTGTGAGGGCCGCTGCGAGCACGGCGGTTATCCTGCGTAACTTCAGCAACATGACACGTCTCCCTCGGTTCTTATTTGGCGGCGAACCCGCACTTGGATTGGTTGTCTGTGAACTCAGACGTCAAACAAGGCACAAGTTGGGAAACTGGAGGAGTCCATCGATCCGACGGCGCCTTATCTCGCGATATGGTAAATTCGAGGACCGTCGTGACCTCCATCTAGCCGCCTAGCCGCCTCATAAACGCCCACTGGCGCATCGGCGATGGCGATGCCCCAGAGGGACCGGCGGCTGGAATATCGCGAACGATGGTCGGCGTCCGGACCACCAATTCCAATCTCCCGTTCGTCGCGAACCGATCGCACGCTGCCTCGTTGAGGGCGCCTCAGAGTCAAAAGCGACGGGTCGATGGCTCATAGCCCTGCCATTGCCTTCTGGTAGTAGGAAAGCTCGATGTACATGTCCGGCGCGGCGGGTGTGCCACCCTCGAATTGTGCGCGCAGGCGTAGGACATTTTTGACACCCTCCAGATTGAGCGCCGCATCCCTATCAAAGCCGTCTTTCGGATTGGTCGCGACGTCATACGCCTGCGCGGCAACGTCGTCAGACAGTTTCAGCCGCTCGATCATCAACGCGACCGCCTCGGGCTTGTTCGCGATGTCAAGGGTCCAGCGCACGCCTTCGATATAGGCCTGCAGATATCTGACGAGTGTGTCGGCGTTTGCTTGCCCCCACTTGCGCAGCACGAAAGCGGACGTGCCCTGATATGCGCCGAGCGCCGCGGCCGCAGTGCCCATGCTCCTAAGCCCCGCCTTCTGCGCCCTAATCGAAAACGGAGGATACATCATCGCGGCGACCATGGCCTTGTCTTTGATCATGGTTTCGAGCCGCAGGGTGGTGCCGCCAACCGGATTGACCTGGTAGTCGCCTTGTTTGAGGCCGTTCTGGCGAAGCATCTCGTAGAGCTGAAACGCGTAGGCGGTATTAACCGCATCGACGACTACCGTCTTCCCCTTGATGTCGGCGAGCGACATGATCTCGGGCTGAACAATGAGGTGATTGAAGCTATTGTCGCCGCCGCTCACAACGGCGATATCGACGTTGGCCTTGTCTTTCATGGCGAACGCGTTGTCGATCGCCGCATGGGCAATCTGGTAGCGGCCCTCGGCAAGCCCATTGCGCAGCTCCTCCGAGTTGGGTGTGAACCTAACGTCGATATCGAGGCCGCGCTTGGCAAAGAAACCCTTCGCCTGCGCTGCGAAGATTGGCAGGTTCGGCACCCCTGGGAAAACGATGACGACGAGCTTGGTGTTTTCCGCGCGCGTCGTGTCCGGAATAGCCGCCAGTGCGAAAGCCGTCGTGACCACGGCCGCGAGCAGGCGTTTCATCATGGCTCCCTCCCCAGGATTTGCTTTGTAATGCAGTGCGAACAATGATCGGACATTTCCCGCGCTGATCGGCACGACCGAAAAGTGCACCGGACGCGCTGCATCGACTCTCGGTCAAGTACAAGCCCTATGTCGATGCGCTCAGCGGCAATGACGCACCTGCCCCGGCAAAGAATCGCTGATCACAATTCCATGCTGCGGCTTGGCCGAAGAAAGACATTCCGATGGTGCCTGCGTTAGATTGCCGCCTCAGTCTTCGCGTCGAAAACGTGAAGCCTGGAAGGACGCATGACAACGCGCAGCTTGTCGCGCACCTTCACCCGCACGGTCGGCTCGACGCTCGCCACCATGACACCCTCGCCGACCTTCATATCGAGCAGGATTTCCGAGCCGAGTTGCTCAACCACCTCGATCACGGCATCGAAGCAGGGCTGGTCGAGATCGGCTGCGCCGGCCACGGTGAGGTCCTCCGGGCGTATGCCGAGCATGATCTCGTGGCCGACATGGCCGCGCAGGCGCCGCGCGGTCTCGTCCGGCACCTTGATGCGCAAGCCGGAGTTTTCGGCGATCAGCGATCCGTTCGCCTCGGTCAGGGTCACGGCGGCGAAATTCATCGCGGGCGAGCCGATGAAGCCGGCGACAAACTTGTTGGCGGGCTGATTGTACAGCTCGAGCGGCTCCCCCACCTGCTGCACCACGCCGTCCTTCATGACCACGACCCGGTCACCCAGCGTCATGGCCTCGACCTGATCGTGGGTCACGTAAATTGCGGTGGTGCCGAGACGTAAGTGCAGCTTCTTGAGCTCAACGCGCATCTGCACCCGCAGCTTGGCATCGAGGTTCGACAGCGGCTCGTCGAACAGGAACACGCGGGGGTGGCGCACGATGGCGCGGCCCAGCGCCACCCGCTGGCGCTGGCCGCCGGAAAGCTGGCGCGGCTTGCGCTTCAGCAATTCGCCGATGCCGAGGATGTCGGCCGCGTCCCGCACGCGCTGGTCAATCTCAGGCCTTTCGAACTTGCGCATCTTCAGGCCGAACGCCATGTTGTCGTACACGCTCATGTGCGGGTAGAGCGCGTAGTTCTGGAACACCATGGCGATGTCGCGGTCCATCGGCGCCAGTTGATTGATCACGTTGCCGTCGATCGAGATATCGCCGGAGCTGATCGCCTCGAGCCCGGCGATCATCCTGAGCGTCGTGGTTTTGCCGCAGCCGGACGGTCCGACGAACACCACGAACTCCTTGTCGCGGATCTGCAGATTGAAGTCTTTGACAGCGTGCACGCTGTCGTAGAACTTGTTGATCCCCTTGAGGACGACCTGTCCCATTGGACTCACCTGCCTCTCAGCCCTTCACCGATCCGGTCAATCCCGCGACGTAGTGCTCGACGAAAAACGAATAGGCGATGGCAACCGGGATCGATCCGAGCAGGGCGCCCGCCATCAGCGGTCCCCAGAAGAATACATCGCCGCGGATCAGCTCCGATGTGACACCGACCGGCACGGTCTTCTGCTGCGGCGAGGACAGGAAGACGAGTGCATAGATGAACTCGTTCCACGACAGCGTGAAAGCAAAGATGCCAGCCGAGAGGATGCCCGGGATCGCCACCGGGATGACGATGTAGAGCATGGCCTGCCAGCGCGAGGCGCCATCAATGCGCGCGCATTCCTCGAGCTCCTTGGGCACCGCCTTGAAGTAGCCCATCATCAGCCAGGTGCAGAACGGAATGAGAAAGGTCGGATAGGTCAGAATCAGGGACCAGGGCGTGTCACCCAGCCGATAGTTGCGGACGATCTCGGCCAGCGGAATGAACAGCAGCGTCTGCGGCACCAGATAGGTGATGAAGATGCCGGTGCCGAGGCTGCCGGCAAACGGAAAGTTGAGCCGCGACAAAGCATAGCCGGCGAACACGCCGCACACGAGCGAGATCGCGGTTGACGCGAGCGCGATGAACGTCGTGTTCCAAAGCCACGATGCAAACAGCGTCTCCTCGAACAGATATCTGACGTGGTCCCAGGTCGGTTTCCAGGTCCAGAACGGATTGTAGTTGATCGAATTCCAGGGCCGGTAAAGTTCGCCATCCGGCCGCACCGAAGTGATCACCATCCAGTAGAACGGAAACAGCAGAAAAAGCAGGAACAGCGCCATCGGGCAGTAGAAGAACACCCACGTCCGCCACCTTGCACCTTCGATCATGGCTCAGCGGACCTCGACGCGGCGGATGTAGAGAAGCTGGATGATGACGACCAGAAACAGCACCGGGAACATGGCGAGCGAGATGGCCGCGCCCTCGCTCAAAAGGCCGGTGCCGATGCCGATCTGATAGGCGTAGGTGGCGAACAAATGCGTGGCATTGGCGGGTCCGCCGCCCGTCATCACATAGACGATCTGGAAGTCGGCGAACGTCTGGATCACCGAGAACAGCACCACGACCATGGTCACGGGCAAGAGCAGCGGCCAGGTGATATACCAGAATCGCTGCCACGGTCTGGCGCCGTCGATGGCGGCGGCCTCGTTGAGTTCGGGACTGATGGTCTGCAGGCCGGCGAGCAGGCTGATGGCGTAGAACGGCACCCCGCGCCAGATGTTGACGATGATGATCGAGATCATGGCGAGGTCCGGATCGCCCAACCAATTGATCCGACCGCTGATCAAGCCGAGATGGTAGAGCAGCCAATTGATAACGCTGAATGTCGGATCGAACATCCACTTCCAGGCGAAGGTCGAAAGCACGGTCGGGATGATGAAGGGCAGCAGGATGAAAGCACGGGTGAGAGCCTTGCCGCGAAAATTGCGGTTGAGCAGCATGGCCAGCCACAATCCGAGCGCCAGCTTGAAGACGGTGGTTACAGCCGTATAAAGGAAAGTGTTGTAAACCGAGGTACGAAAGATCCCGTCATTGAAGATCTTGTAGAAGTTGGCGAGGCCGACGAACTCGCCTGGCACACCGACGCGCGAATTGGTCACCGACAGCAGGATGCCGCGCACGAACGGATAGGCGATGAACATACCGAGCAGCGCCAGCGTCGGCACCAGCAGCACGAAAGCGAGCCAACGCTCATCCTCGAGCAGCCGCAGCCTGGGGCGCGGCGCACCCGGCATGTAGACTTGGGTTTCAGCGATCGCCATTCCGCTTCACCTCGTTGCGCCGGGCATGCGGCAGCCAGTTCGCCACCGCATGCGCCGGTGCGCGCGTCAAGTATAGATCTTCTTGAGTTCGCCTTCCGCCCATTTCACGGCATCCTCCGCCGACGCGCCCTGGATTGCCTTTGCGTACATATCGACGATGACGTACTTGGTCAGCGCCTCGGCCGCCTGCTTGCCTGCGGGGCCGGCGAAGCCAGGGGCCTGGCCGAGCTTGCCGGCGACCTTGAAGGGGTCCATCACTGGATCGGCGACCCACAGCTCGTGGCTTTCCCATTGCACCGTCGGCGGCGTCGCAAAGCCCT
>JBATYU010001200.1:0-1865 GCA_049674245.1 Bradyrhizobium sp.
CGGCGGCTCCCGCGGCGGCAGCGGCTGCTGCCGCAGCGGCGGAAGAGCCGATCGCCACCGCGCTCAAGATCGACGATCTCAAGATCGAGCTTGGCTATGCGCTGCTGCCGCTCGTCAACGGCCCCGACGGCAGCGACCGCCTGACCGAGCAGATCAAGGCGCTGCGCCGCTCGCTTGCGATCGAAATGGGCTTTGTGATGCCGGCGGTGCGCATCCTCGACAACGTGCAGCTGGAAGCCAACACCTACATCATCAAGATCAAGGAAGTCGACGCCGGCACCGGCAAGATCTGGCCGAACCAGTTCATGGTCATGGACCCCGCCGGCGGCCAGGTCGGCGTGCCCGGCATCCACACCACCGAACCGACCTTCGGCTTGCCGGCGACCTGGGTCGACGCCGGCTTGAAGGAGGAAGCCTCATTGAAGGGCTATACGGTGGTCGACGCCGCCACGGTGCTGTCGACCCACCTGACCGAGCTCCTGAAGAACAACATGTCGGACTTGCTGTCCTATGGCGAGGTGCACAAGCTCTTGAAGGAGCTGCCGAAGGAGCAGAGCGAACTGATCAAGGACATTGTGCCGAGCCAGGTCACGATATCCGGCATCCAGCGCGTGCTCCAATTGCTCCTGGCCGAGCGCATCTCGATCCGCGACCTCTCGACCATTCTGGAGGGCATCGCCGACGCGCTGGCGTTCTCGCGCAATCCTGCCAGCATGGTCGAACACGTCCGCGCCCGGCTGGCACGACAGATCTGCGCGCAAAATACCTCTCATAACGGCTACCTGCCGCTGATCGCGCTGTCGGCAAAATGGGAGCAAGCCTTTGCGGAGTCGCTGGTCGGCCAGGGCGAGGAACGCAGCCTCGCCATGCAGCCCTCAAAACTCTCGGAGTTCATGACCGCGGTGCGCGACGCCTTCGAGCGCGCCGCGCGCGAAGGCGAAGCGCCGGTGCTGGTCACCTCGGCTTCCATCCGCCCGTTCGTACGCTCGCTGGTGGAGCGCTTCCGCTCGCAAACCACCGTGCTGTCGCAGGCCGAAATCCACCCCCGCGCCCGCCTGAAAACCGTCGGAAGCGTCTAGGCGAAGCACGGTTTCACCTGTGCCTTTTCGTCACAGGCAAATGATTTTTTAACATGGGCCAACGGATGATATTTTACGTTACCAAACGTGATTAACATATAAACATCTGAAATAACTTAGATATTTATGCCAGAAATGACTTTATGGATCGCGTGCTTTCACATCTTATCACTGCCTTGTGATCGCCCCTTTGGAACGAAATGCCGAATCCCCACGTTTCTAAACGCGAGACGTTGAACCTGCCTGCGGACGGCCCCGACGAATTAGGGACACGCAGGAAGGCGGCAGGAGGCTTCGATGAACCACTCGATCTACAGCGCAGATCGCTCGACCCATCTCAAGATCGTGGTCGTGGCGCTCGTTGCTGGCATCGTGGTGGCCGGCCTCGGCATTTCGGCTCGCTCGAATTCGGACGACGGCTACACCCAGACCGCGCACGTCATCAAGGCTGGCAAGCCGGTCGTGATCACCAACTCCAACACCTCGATGGTGCGCTAACGATTTTAAGGAATTCACGTGGCTCTTTAACCAGCCCCCCAAAGTCGCCACGTGGATACGTAGAAGACCCCCAACTACCCCCAAGTTGAAAACGCCCGCTCCCCACGGGCGTTTTCTCTTTTTGCGGGTTGCCCAGGAATTGGAAATCGGCGGCACTAGCGCGAGATGACTTTTCTTCGAATCGTCATCGCGCTCTATCTTTTTGTTTGAGCATGATCTTTTTCGGAAAACCGGTACCCACTTTTCCGGATCATGCTCTAATCGCCCTGGCCCGGGTTCGCCGAGAAA
>JBATYU010001201.1:0-3255 GCA_049674245.1 Bradyrhizobium sp.
GCCAGGGGCTGGGCAGGGACAGGCAAGCACTTAAGACGGCGCGGCGAAAGCTTAACAAGCGGATCGAATGACGAGACCTTTACGATGATCGAAAATCGCAACACCATCCTCGCCGTCATTCTATCCGGCCTCGTGCTGGTCGCCTGGCAGTATTTCTACAACGTGCCGCAGATGGAAAAGCAGCGCGCGCAGAGCCAGATCCAGGCCGAACTCGCCAAGCAGCAGCCGGCCGCGAACACCACGACGCCGGCGAACGCACCACCGACCAATGCGCCGCCCGCGCCCGCCTCCAATGCGCCGGCGACCGCGACAGCGCAGGTCGTCGACCGCGAGACCGCGCTCGCGGCGACGCCCCGCGTCAAGATCGACAGCCCCCGCCTTTCCGGCACCATCTCGCTGAAGGGCGCGCGGATCGACGATTTGTCGCTGGTGCAGTTCCGCGATACCGTCGATCCGGCCTCGCCCGCGATCGTGCTGTACTCGCCGTCGAACACCGCCGCACCGTATTATGCCGAATTCGGCTGGGTGCCGGCCACCGGCTCGACAATCCGGATTCCCGATCAGAACACGATGTGGGAGCAGCAAGGCTCGGGCAGCCTGACGCCGACCACGCCGGTGACCTTGAAATATGACAATGGCGACGGCCTGACCTTTCGCCGCACCGTTTCAATCGACGACCGCTACCTCTTCACCATCAAGGACGAGGTCACCAATGTCGGCAGCGCGCCGGTCACGCTGTATCCGTTCGCGCTGATCTCGCGTCACGGCACCCCGCAAGTGTCGGGCTATTACATCCTGCACGAAGGCCTGATCGGCTATCTCGGCGACCAGGGCTTGCAGGAATACGGCTACAAGAAGATCGACGACGCCAAGACGGTGAGCTTCAAGGTCACCGATGGCTGGCTCGGCATCACCGACAAATACTGGGCCTCGGCGCTGCTCCCCGACACCAACGCGCAGTTGCAGGCGCGCTCCTCGTCCAATCTCGTCGGCACCATCCGAACCTACCAGACCGATTATTTGCAGGACGCGCAGACGATCGCGATCGGCGGCACCGGCAGTGCCAATGCAAGGCTGTTCGCCGGGGCCAAGGAAGCCAGCGTGGTCGGCATCAATTTCCCGATCGGCGGACTCCCCGGCTACAACGGGCAGCTTTCGCTCAACCACTTCGACCTTCTGATCGACTGGGGCTGGTTCTACTTCATCACCAAGCCGATGTTCCTGGCGCTCGACTTCTTCTACCGCCTGTTCGGCAATTTCGGCATCTCGATCCTCTTGGTGACGGTGCTGGTGAAGCTGTTGTTCTTCCCGCTCGCCAACAAATCCTACGCCTCGATGGCGAAGATGAAATCGGTGCAGCCGCAGCTCGCCGCGCTGAAGGAACGCTATCCCGACGACAAGGTGAAGCAGCAGCAGGAGATGATGGAAATCTACAAGAAGGAGAAGATCAACCCGATCGCCGGTTGTCTTCCCGTCGCCTTGCAGATTCCGGTGTTCTTCTCGCTCTACAAGGTCTTGTTCGTCACCATCGAAATGCGCCACGCGCCGTTCTTCGGCTGGATCAAGGACCTGTCGGCGCCCGACCCGACCAACCTGTTCACCCTGTTCGGGCTGTTGCACTTCGATCCGACACAACTGCCGTTGTTCGGGCACTATCTCGCGCTCGGGGTCTGGCCGATCATCATGGGCATCACGATGTGGTTCCAGATGAAGCTCAATCCGACGCCGCCGGATCCAACCCAGCAGCTGATCTTTGCCTGGATGCCGCTGATCTTCACCTTCATGCTCGCCGGCTTCCCGGCCGGCCTCGTGATCTATTGGGCCTGGAACAACCTGTTGTCGGTGCTGCAGCAGAGCTTCATCATGCGCCGCAACGGCGTGAAGGTTGAATTGCTCGACAATCTGAAGGCCACCTTCGCTTGGAAGAAGGCCGAATCGAAGACCTGACGGGCTGTGCTCATAGGCTTGTCGGACGCAATAGTCTCCACATCGTCATGCCCGGGCTTGTCCCGGGCATCCACGTTCTTGGAGCTTGCGCAGAAGGACGTGGATGGCCGGGACAAGCCCGGCCATGACGAAGAATGGACTTCGCATGACCGTTGATGCCGATGCGAAGCTGACGGAGCAAGGGCGAAAGCTGTTCGCCGGCGAATGGCAATTCTTCTGGGCCTCGCCCTCGATCGAAACACTGCCCCCGATGGCGGGCATGGAGGTGGCGTTCGCCGGCCGCTCCAATGTCGGCAAATCGAGCCTGATCAACGCCCTGACCGGCCGCAACGCTCTGGCGCGGACCTCGCACACGCCCGGCCGCACCCAGGAACTGATTTTCTTCGAAGGCCCCGACGGAGCGGGTTTGCGGCTGGTCGACATGCCCGGCTACGGTTACGCCTTAGCGCCGAAGAGCAAGGTCGCCGCCTGGACCGGGCTGATCCACAAATTCCTGTCAGGGCGCGCTAGCCTGGCGCGGGTCTATGTGCTGATCGATGCGCGCCATGGCTTCAAGGAAGCTGACCGCGAGGTGCTGAAGACGCTCGACAAATCGGCGGTGAGCTATCAGGTGGTGCTCACCAAGGCCGATCAGGTGAAGCCGGCCGAGCTGCAAGCGCAAATCGAAGCGACCACGGCTGCGCTATCGAAACATCCCGCCGCTTTTCCGCAAGTGCTGGCGACCTCCTCGCGCTCCGGCGCCGGGATGGCTGAATTGCGCGCAGCGATGGTGCGCCTGCTTGGGGAGCGCCGCCGATGACGCCCATTTTTCGCATCCTGATCGGTCTTGCCGCCATCATGGGCGCCGACGGCGTCATCCTGGCCGCGCTATCGGCGCATCAGGCCGACGCGGCGCGGCTCGCGGCAGCCTCTTCCATGCTGCTGTTCCACAGCTCAGCCGTGCTTGCCGTGGTGGTGCTGGCCGAACGCGGCATGGTTCATCTCAAAATCGGTATCGCAGCCGCCTTCGGCTTCGTCGTCGCTTCCGCGCTGTTTGCGGGCGATTTGAGCTTGCGGCAATTTGCCGGCCACAGCCTATTTTCCTTTGCCGCGCCAACCGGCGGCACGCTTTTGATCGCAAGCTGGCTGACGCTTTTGGTCGCGGCCGCCTGGCCGCGGCGGAAATGAAGCGGCTTTTTCTTCCTTCTCCCCTTGTGGGAGAAAGTGGCGCGCGAAGCGCGCCGGATGAGGGGTCTTTATCCGCGGAGAGAGACCCCTCACCCGCCTTCGATGCTTCGCATCCATAGCCGATGCAAAGCATCGGCGTTC
>JBATYU010001202.1:0-6091 GCA_049674245.1 Bradyrhizobium sp.
AGATCGTTGCCTGGCCAGTCATGACCGCCTCCTTCTTGCATCCCTGGCGCTGCTTGCAACACCACTATGAAACGTATACTGGTGTCACTCGTTGTCAACCGGTAAACGTGATTTACTGGTGCTGATCGGCGGGCGTTGGAATGTCCAGACTGTCGCGAAAGTTCAAGGTTCCGGACCCGTTGGCAAATCTCTACGATTTCGCCAACTCGCTCGATGTCAGGCATTTCGTCCATCACGGCATGCAGCACCGCGAGGCCGATGAACTCGCCGGGCCGCGTGAACTTGGCGGATGGATGTCGCGGCGCGGGCTGTTGTTCACCGGTGCCGGGATCACGCCCGCGATGTTCGAGGCGGCGTTGGATTTACGCAGCAGCCTCCGCGATTATCTGCAACGCGATCCCGCCGACCGGCGCAAAGGCAGGGATGCCGTCCGGTCGTTGAACGCGGCGTTGAAGTCGTTTCCGCTTGTCGTGCAGGCGCGGGATGATCGCGGCATGGTGCTGGGACCGGCGCGCAGCGATGCCCTGGCCGGTCTGTCGGCGGTGGTGGCGGAACTCTATGACGGGTCCATCAACGGAACCCTCGATCGCCTGAAGATGTGCGCGTCGGAGGAATGCCGGCGGGTGTTCTTCGACCGGTCAAAACCGGCGACCCGGCGCTGGTGCCTGTCGAGTCTGTGCGGAAATCGCATGAAGACCAGGGCCTATCGGAAGCGACGTCGCGGCCTGGTTTGATTGCCGCGGGCGTTTCGCTTGCGATCATTGCCGCCGTGAACGGGCTCGGCACCAAGCTCAATGCCAAATTCACCTCGATCAATGCTTCGCTGCACTAGAATCTAGATCGCTGGTGTTCCTTCGAATCCGAAGTTCGCCACGGTGCGTGCCGCGGGATATCGCGAACTTCAGATTCGGAATACTTGAAGTGCGACGCTAAAGGGCGGGCGAGACAGCAATCGCTGTGTTATTGGATGCGCGGCGCAGCAGAACCGTATGGGTAGATGCGCGATCGCCTCGGTGCCATGCCAACGGTTTCACCGCTCGTCCAATCATACCTTTGGAGGCCGGGTTGTGGATAATGGCCATAGGGATTGCCCGGCCCCTTATTCTGGCAATTTCCGTTCGGGTAGAACTGCGCGCAATAGCCCGGCTCCTGGACCACTGCCTGCGCCAACACCGGCGTTGCGGACAAGCTCGACAGCACGGCCACCGCGCCAAGAAGTTTGAACGTCGACATGGAGTCTCTCCGAGTTGATGACAGCCAAGAATAGCAGCAAAGCCGTGGCTTTCGCAGATTTGTCGATCAATCCGACGTGAAGGCAAGAGCCTCCGGCTATCGAAGCCGGTGCCGCGGCTATCGCGAAAAAAATTTCGGCTCAATCCTTCACACGATAGTGGCCGGACTTGCCGCCCTTTTTCTCAACCAGATGAATGCCTTCGATGCGGACGCCGCGCTCGACCGCCTTGATCATGTCGTAGATCGTCAGACACGCGACCGATACCGCCGTCAGCGCTTCCATCTCGACGCCGGTCGGGCCGGTGACCTTGACGGTGGCGCGGACGATGCAGCCGGGCAGGTTCCTGTCGGGTGTAATATCCAGCGCCACTTTCGACAGCGCCAGCGGATGGCACAGCGGAATCAGCTCCGATGTGCGCTTGGCCGCCATGATGCCGGCGATCCGCGCGGTGCCGAGCACATCGCCCTTCCTGGCGTTGCCCGAGACGATCAATTCGAGCGTCGCCTTGCTCATGACGACGCGGCCTTCGGCCACGGCCGTCCGCTCGGTCGCGGGTTTTTCCGACACATCGACCATGCGCGCCTCGCCGCTGGAATCGATATGGGTGAGGGCAGGGCTGTCTTTGGAGGGCTTGCTTGCCATCTGCTACCGCGTGCCGGTCGCGCGCGGCGCATCGCCACGGGCCAGCAACGCCCGGGTCGCGGCCGCTACATCGGCCTGCCGCATCAGACTTTCGCCGACCAGGAACGTCGCCATGCCAAGCCGCGCCAGCCGCGCCAAATCTGCGGGTGCAAAGATGCCGCTTTCGCCGACCATCAGGCGCTCCCCAGGGATCAACGGCGCCAACGCTTCGCTGGTTGCGAGCGTGGTCTCAAAGGTACGCAAATTGCGGTTATTGATGCCGATCATCGGCGAGCGAAGTTTTAGCGCGCGATCGAGTTCAGTGCGTTCGTGGATTTCGATCAGCACGTCCATGCCGTGCGCGATCGCCGCGTCTTCGATGTCCCTGGCAGCGGCATCGTCGAGCGCGGCCATGATGATCAGGATGCAGTCGGCGCCATGGGCGCGGGCCTCGACCACCTGATAGGTGTCGTACATGAAGTCCTTGCGCAGCACTGGCAGCGCGGTCGCCGCGCGCGCCGAGACCATGAAATCGAGATGGCCTTGAAACGAGGGCGTGTCGGTCAATACCGAAAGGCAGGCGGCGCCTCCAGCCTCGTAGGCGCGTGCCAGCACCGGCGGATCGAAGTCGGCGCGGATGAGCCCCCTGGAGGGTGAGGCCTTCTTGACCTCGGCGATCAGCGCGTATTCGCCGTCTTCAAGCTTGCGGCGGATCGCCCTGAGAAAACCGCGTGGCGCGGGGGCCGCCCTGGCCAGCGCTTCGACGCTGGCAAGCGGATGCGCGCGCTTGGCGGCCGCGATCTCCTCGCGCTTGTAAGCCTCGATCTTGGTCAGGATATCGGACATCGCTCCGGCTCCTCGCGGACTAGCTGTTGGAGACCGCTATCAAATGTTTCAGCCGCGCCGCCGCGGCACCGCTGTCGAGCGATTTGGTGCCGATCGCGACGCCTTCCTTCAGGCTTTTGGCGCGGCCGGCAACGATCAGCGCCGCGGCGGCGTTCAGCAATGCGATGTCGCGAAAAGGGCTCGGCTTGCCGTCGAGCACGCTTTGCAGCGCAACCGCGTTGGCGTCGGCGTCGCCGCCCTTGAGCGCTTCTCCGCCGACCCGGGTGAGGCCCGCTTCCTCAGGCGTCACTTCAAAAATGCGGATATTGCCGTCTTCGAGGGCGGCAACGGATGTTGGGCCGGTAAGCGTGATTTCATCGAGACCGTCGGAGCCGTGCACCACCCAGACGGATTCGGCGCCGAGGTTCTTCAACACCTGCGCTAGCGGTTGCACCCATTGTCTTGAAAACACGCCGACCATCTGCCGCTTGACGCCGGCGGGATTGGACAGCGGTCCCAACAGATTGAAGATGGTGCGGGTTGCGAGTTCGGTGCGGGTCGGGCCGACATTCTTCATGGCGGGATGATGCGCCGGCGCGAACATGAAGCCGATGCCGGCCTCGTGCACGCAGCGGCCGACTTCTTCGGGCCTGAGGTCGATCTTCACCCCGAGCGACGACAGCACGTCTGCCGCGCCGGAACGCGACGAAAGCGCGCGGTTGCCGTGCTTGGCAACGGGTACGCCTGCGCCCGCGACGATAAAGGAGGCGCAGGTCGAGACATTGACCGAGCCGGAGCCGTCGCCGCCGGTACCGACCACGTCGACCGCATCCGCCGGTGCCGAGACGCGCAGCATCTTGGAGCGCATCGCGGAAACCGCGCCGGTGATCTCGTCAACGGTCTCGCCACGCACCCGCAGCGCCATCAACAGTCCGCCCATCTGCGATGGCGTTGCCTCGCCCGACATCAGGCTGTCGAAGGCCGATGCAGCCTCGTCGCGCGATAGCGTAGCGCCGGTAGCGACTTTGCCAATGATCGATTTGAGGTCGTCCATCGCCTGCTTTCAGTTATTCGCGCCGGTGACCTGGGCGAAGGCGGCCTCATTGATGCTGGTGCCGATATCCTTTTCAAGCCTGGTGACGTACTGCGCGACCTGTTCGTCGGTCAGGGCGCGGTCCAGCGTCTCCTTCAACCTCTTCATGTCGTCGGCGGAAAGATCGACCGGCGGCACGGTGATATCGGTGACGCGGAACACAATCCATTCGCTGCCGCCGGAGCCTGGGGTCTGTCCGACGCCGTCCTTCGCGGTACGAAACGCCGCGGCGATGGTGGCGGAAGGAACGCCGGTCGGCGAGGCATCGCGCTTGAAGGCTGCCGCGGTTTCGACCTTCAATCCCGCGGCTGCCGCCTCGTCGGCGAGCTTGCCGCCCTGTTCGAGCTTTTGCACCATCTCGGTTGCCTTGGTGCGCAACCGGGCGGAGATCTGGTCGTCGCGCCATTTGACCTCGACCTGATCCTTCACCTCTTCGAGATTGCGCTCGCGCGACGGCGTGATGCCAAGGACGTCGTACCAGACGTAACCGCTTTTGAAGGAGATCGGATCGTTGTCGACGCCGACATCGCTGTTGAAGGCCTGCGAGACGACGTCGAGGCCGTTCGGGATGCCGGTTACGAGCTGGCCGTTCGGCATCCGGCCGGAGCGATCGACGGCTTCGACGGTGACGGGGGTGAGCCCGAGTTTCTGGGCCGCTTCAATCACGCTGGCGCCGCCGCCGCGCTCGTCTTCCATCTTGTCGCGCAACTCCGCAACCTTGGTGCGGGCCCGCTCGGTCGCGATTTCCTTCTTCAGATTGGTAGCGAGGCTTTCGTAAGAAGGCTCGGTGCCCGGCTGGATGGTGCCGACCTTGACCAGTGCCACGCCGAACTTGCCCTGCACCGGCTGGCTCACGTCGCCCGAGGGAAGCGAAAAGGCGGCGTTAGCGATCTCGGGGTCCAGGATGGCGGATTTCGCGACCATGCCGAGGTCGACGTCACCAGGCGCAAGCCCGCGTTCCTTGGCGAGATCGTCGAACGACAATCCGCCCGTGATGCGAGTGCGCGCGGCCTGGGCTTCCTCCGCATTCGGAAACACGATCTGCGACACCTGGCGCTGCTCCGGCGTGCCCAGCCGGTCGCGGCGTTGCTCGAACAGTTTTTTCGCGTCTTCGTCCGACACGTCGGACCATTTGCCGATCTCTTCGGGCGTGATCGGGACGAAGGATAGTTTGCGATATTCGGGCGCGCGGAACTGGGTCTTGTGATCATCGAAGTAGCCGGCCAACGTCTCCGGCGAGGGCGGATCGATGGCGCCGGCCTGCGCCGCGTCGAGTTTGACGTATTCGATCGAGCGCTGCTCGTTCTGGAAACGGCTGAGCGCTTCGATCAGCGTTTTCGGCGGATCGAGGCCCGCCGCGATCGAGCCGGCAATTTGCCGCCGCAACGACACCCGCCTCTGGTCGGCGATGTAACGCTGCTCGGAGAAGCCGAACTGGCGGATCATCGCCTGAAAGCGCTGCGGATCGAACTTGCCGTTGACGCCCTGAAAGTTCGGATCGCTGAAGACGAGGCGCATGGTCTCGTGGTCGGACTGTCCAAGCCCCAGCCGCCGCGCGTCTTCGTCAAGGGCTGCCTCCGCGATGGTTTGCTGCAGCACCTGGCGGTCGAGGCCGAACGCGCGGGCCTGTTCCATGGTCAGCGGCCGGCCGAATTGACGGCCGATCTGCTGCAGACGGTCGGTGTAGAGCTGGCGGAATTCATTGAGCGAAATCTCGCTATGGCCGACCTTGGCCAGGGTCGACTGTCCAAAACCCCTGAAAATGTCGGCGATGCCCCAGATACCGAAACTGACGATCAATACGCCCATCACCACGGCCATGACGGCCTTGCCGAGCCAGTTTGATGAGGCTTTGCGCATTCCTCGAAGCATGGGTCCAACTTGTCTTTAGGAGGGGAACCGGGCTGCACCTCAGCACAAGGGCATCACCGAGTTGATGCTGTATCATAAAGAGGCGGAAAGCCCCCCGCAACCTCGCGCAAGAGGGCCAATTGAAGCGGTTAACGGGGTGGGTATCTGGAACTGGCGCCCGGCCTCTGCTAGCGCATGCTCATCTGTGTTAATTGGAATTCGACATGGCTGACGTCATCCGGCCGCTGATCGCCGGCAACTGGAAAATGAACGGCCTCAAGGCTTCCATGGCCGAGTTGGAGGCGATGCTGAGAGGGGCGTCCGAAGTCGCGGGTAAGGCCGACCTTCTGGTCTGCCCGCCGGCGACGCTGATTGCGGCTTTTGCAGAAAAGGCGCGGGGCGCAAGGACGCTCGCGGTTGGCGCGCAGGACTGTCACCCCAACGCGGCCGGCGCCCATACCGGGGAC
>JBATYU010001203.1:0-2922 GCA_049674245.1 Bradyrhizobium sp.
CGTAATAGCCGGCCAGCGTCACGTTCTCGAAGATGGTCAGCCGGTGGAACGGCCGCGGGATCTGGAAGGTGCGGCCGATCCCGCCGGCGATAATACGGTGCGGCGCGACGCCGGCGATTTCCCTGCCTGAAAACTCGATCGATCCCGCGGTCGGGACCAACGTGCCCGACAGCATGTTGAAGATCGTGCTCTTGCCGGAGCCGTTCGGACCGATCAGGCCGAGAATTTCGCCGGAATCGACCTTGAACGACACATTGTTGACGGCCGTGAAGCCGCCAAACCGCTTGAGCAGGCCCTCAACTACCAGCACGATGGTCCCCTTCGTCTGTCGAGGACTCCCTACTTGTAGCTGTAGGTCGTGCCCGCCGGCAGCGGCAGCACGGCCTCGCGTTGCTGTTGACTCTTCGGCCACACCACATACGACTTGTCGTCGACATACTGGATGATCACCGGGAACGAGCGCTCGTTCTGGCCGGCCATCGGAGTGCCCTCGCCATAGAACTTGACGCCGAAGCCCAGCATGGTGCCGCCTTCGGGAAGGTCGACGTCCAGCGCCGCTTTGCGCAGGGCATCGGGATCGACGCCGCCATACTTCTTGATGGCGCGCGGCAACACATCGGTCAGGAACAGGTAGGTGTTCGACGCGGCCATGCCGACATGGGCGGAGCGGATGGCAACACCCGGTTTCACCTTGTCGAACTCGTCGCCGACCATCTTGATGACCGGCAGCAGTTTCGGATCAAGGCCCTCGGAGTTGGTGATCCAGATCGAAATCGGATCAGTGTTGAAAATATAGTTTGCGTCGCTGCCGAGACCTTCCTTCAGCTTCTCGTAGACGCCATAGCCCGCGCCATGGCCGACGATGGCGCCGAACTTAAGCCCCTGCTCGCGCGCCTGCCGGAAAAACAGCGTGATGTCCGGATTGTAGCCGGTGTGGAAGATCACATCGGGCCGCGCGCGCTTCAGCTTCGTCACCAGCGCGGAGAGATCGGGCGCCGTGGCGGAGTAACCCTCCTTCAGCACGATGTTGAATCCGGCCTTCTTGGCGCCGGCTTCGTTGCCCTTCGAAACGTCGACACCGTAGGCGCCATCCTCATGGATGATGGCAACGCGCAGGTCTTTTGGCTCCTTGCCGAACTTGGCTACAGCGTTCTGCGCAATGAAATCCATCGTCATCAGGCCGAACTGGTCGCCGCTCGCCTGAGGACGGAAGACATATTTGTAATTCTTGTCCGCGAGCACGGCCGAGGAAATGCAGGTGGTGATCCACATGAACTTCTTGAGCTGCTCGACGCGGGCGGCCACCGGCACGCATTGCGCCGAGGAGAAGAAACCGAGCAGCATGTCGACCTTTTCCTGCTCCACCAGACGGACCGCCTCGTTGATGGCGACATCGGGCTTGCTCTGCGCGTCGGCATAGACCGCCTCGACCTTGTAACCCTCGACCCCGGTCTTGGCGTACTGGTCGAGCATGATCTTGGCGCCGATATATTGCAGCTCGGAGCCGCCGCCGGCGAGCGGCCCGGTCAGGTCGAAAATCACTCCGATCTTGATCTTCTTTTCCTGGGCCCGGGCGGAAACCGCCATTCCCAGCGCCGCCACCGCGGCCAGCAGCCCCACGAGCAGGCGTGCAGCTTTGCGCTTAAGCATCGAACCCTCCCTCAAGAATTGTGCATTGCGTTTGTTGTTCGTGTTGAGCCTATCACATTGATAGCGCCAATCGATGTCAAGCCGCATTAGGTAGCAGGCTGGCGCAATCAGCAAGCAAGCTCACTTTCGACAAATGCCGTCACAAAACGCGGCATCGCCGCGGTCAGATCGCTGGCGCGCCGCACCAGATGGATCGCGGCAAGCTCGGGCTGGGATTGCCTGACAAGATTGGCCTCGATCCGGCGGCGCAGGGCTTCGCCCGGCAGATCGACATCGAGGAGCTTGATCATCGCAACCGCCGCGCCGGAACGGACGCAATCCCAATGCGCAGCCACGCGGTAATCGGCTGAGGTGAGCCCGGTTTCTTCTTCCACCTCGCGGACAACGCTGCCTGCAATATCGACCGTCCCGTTCCTGATATCGTTGAGATCGGGGGTGCCGGAGGGAAAATAAATCCGCCCGGCATTCGAGGTGTGCTGGGCCATTTCACCCATGACGAACGCGCCGTCGACGCTTCGCAGCGCGCCCATGCCAAAGCCGTTGAACACGCCTTTGTCCGCAAAGCCCCAGTCGCGCCAGGCCAAAAAGCTTGCGAAATCGGTCTCGAAATAATCGGCGCGCAAGTGCTCACCGACGAATTGCGGATTGCGCCCCAGCAGGACACGGCCGTTCCAGATTTTCGGTTTCTCGCGTTGTTTCGCGGCGAAGTGCGCGCCGATGTCGGCACGCCGCTCGGCGGCAAACGGCCATGACCACGGCCGCACCGGCAAATCCAGCGTCGTGACGCGATGAATAAGCGGGGCGATCATAGCGCTAGAAAGGCGCTACTTCGCATTCATCCCCGTCGTTTTCCTGGCCTCATCGACGAATTTGTTGGTGAAGGTCTTGGCTACATCGATATTGGCCTTGGCGACCTCGGGCGAGCCTTCGCTGAACACCGCCAGCACCGCATCCGCGCCCTTCGGATCCATCTTGCCGGTCTCCGAATACATCGGGATCGTGTTCTTCAACGCCGCCAGATACAGCTCCTTGTTCTTGCCGACCATCTCGGCCGGCATCTTCGCCATGATCTCTTCCGGCGAATGGCTGTGAATCCAGGCCAGCGTGTTGACGATCGCATTGGTCAGGGCCTGCACGTCCTTCTCATGCGAAGCGACCCATGCCGCGGTGCTGTAGAGCGCGCCGCCGGGATATTCGCCGCCGAACACTTCCAGAGTATCCTTCTGCGTGCGGGTGTCGCTGAGGATGCGCAGGTCGGGATGACTGCCTTGC
>JBATYU010001204.1:0-12122 GCA_049674245.1 Bradyrhizobium sp.
TCTCGGCACAGGCGGGGTGGCGGCGGCGGGGATTGCCGATGCAATTTCCTGTTCGGGCGGCGGCGGCGGACGCGTGACTTCCGGATGCTCCATGTCGAACCACTGGTAGCACTTGGGCGGCCTGCCGCCGATGCCGCGCGAACAATTCGAATACCCGAACGGCAGCCCGATCTTGTAGGCGAAATAGGCGCGCAGGAAGTAGGCGAAATCGGCGCAGTCGGGGCGAAGGCCCGTCTTCGCGTCGTCTTCACCGCGACCCAGATAGTTGAACAGGAAGTTGCGCGATCGGTCACGCAGTACTTCATGCCAGGCCTTCCAGGACAGATCCTGGTCGGGCGGCGCGTCGAACAGCTTCTCGATCCACGCCGAGAACAAGGATTCCGTCGTATGGTTCCAGGTGCCTCGCACCTGCCAGAAAGCTCCCGACGGCGTGGGCACAGGATCCGGCTTGCGCCCGCTCACGTTGATGTCGCGCGTGATCGCGCTGCACTCTGACGTCGGATGGTCAAGCGCCAGCGTCGTGTGCCAAGTGCCCGCGGCCGGCTCGGCCACCTCGGCGAACCAGAAATACGGCGGCCCGCCGTGCCGGTCCGGCGATTTGGCCGCGAGGCTTCCATCGGGTGCGATCAGCGACAGCACGCCCTCAAGCGGCTTTTCGGCGACGACCATGACGCGCAGCGGCGCGCCTTTCCACGGCGCGATCGGCGAGGGCAGAACCGTGAGCTCGGCCGCGTCGGTGCAGTTGCCTGACGCCGCCTCGGCCGGTGAGTCCACTGTTGAGAAGAGGAACAAGGCCGTCGCAGCGGCAGCAAACCGGCTTGCGAGAAGCATTTTGACAACCTTCCTGGAGGGGCCCGGAACCGTGCTCGGCCCTGCCGACGGGACCGGATCAACAGGATAGCCGAATTGGCGGCGATCAATCAGCAAATTTGACGGCGATTTTGTGACCCGCCGGTCGTTCGCCGTGCACAACGGCCTTTTCCAGATTGCTTGTTCCCCTTCGTGGCCCTGTGGGAACGTTGCAGCGCAACCTGACGGCCTGCTGCCCTACTCCGACTTGTCGATATTCCAAAAGATCGGCGTCGCCGGGCCGTCGAGCACGCCAGAGAGCGATTTGCGCCAGGCACTGGGGATGAGGAATTGCCCGAGCGGGATATAAATCACCTGCTCAAAGGCCTCCTTCTGGATATCGGCCGCGATCTTTTTCTGTTCCTCCGGCGAGGACGACCGCGCATAGGCGTCCTTCAGCTGTTCGATCTTGGCGTCTTCCGCCCAGCCGAACCAGCCGCCATTCTTGCCTCGGCCGCCGATCGAGAAGTTGGCGATCGGGTTCACCACGTCGGCGCCCACCCAGTTGGTGAAGAACATGTTCCAGCCGCCTTCCTTCGGCGGCTTCTGGCTGGTGCGGCGGGTGACCACGGTCTGCCAGTCGGTAGCCTGTACGTCGACCTTGAAGCCGGCGTCGCGCAGGAGTTGCGCGGCGACGATCGGCTGCGCCTTCAAGGTCACGACATCACCGGGCGCCATGACCACGACCGGCGTACCGTCATAGCCGGATTCGGCGAGCGCTTTTTTCGCCTCCGCCATGCCGTTGCCTTTCACCAGCGTCTCCGAGCCTTGCTCGGTCGCCAGCGGCGTGTCGCAGACGAAGAACGCGCCGCAGATCTTGTAGTATTCGGGGTTGCCGACCAGCGCATCCAGCACCTCCTTCTGGTTCATCGCCAGCAAGGCGGCGCGACGGACTTTGACGTTATCGAACGGCGGATAGAGGAAGTTCATGCGGCCGAGCGTCTGGAAGCCGAGCTTGTTCAAGGTTTCGATCTTGAGATCCTTGTTGGCGGCAAGCACCGGAAGAAGGTCCCACGGCGGATTCTCCATGAAATCGATGTCGCCGGACTGCAGCGCGTTCACTGCGGTCTGCGCATCCGCCATCGTGATCCATTCGACGCGGTCGACCTTGACGACCTTGCCGCCGGAGGTCCAGCTCGCTGGCTCCTCGCGCGGCACATAGTCCGTGTTCTTCTCATAGACCGCCTTCACGCCGGGCTGGAATTCGGCTTTCACGAATTTGAACGGGCCGGACCCGATCTGCTCCGAAATCTGCTGGCCCGGCGGGGTTTCCGCGAGCCGTTTGGGCATCATGAACGGCACATAGGACGACGGCTTTCCAATCGATTCCAGCACCAGGCCGTAGGGTTCCTTGAGTTTCAGCGTGATGGTCTTGGCGTCGGTGGCATCCAAGCTAGCGGTGAAATCCATCAGCTTCTGGCCCATATTGTCGTTCCGCCCCCAGCGCTTCAGCGACGCCACGCAATCTTCCGCCGTGACCGGGGAGCCGTCGTGCCATTTGAGACCGTCGCGCAGCGTGAAGGTGTAAGTGAGCTTGTCGTCAGAAACCTTCCAATCCGCCATCTGCGGCTGGATCTTGAAGTTGGCGTCGGTCGCCAGCAGCGTGTCATAGACCATGTAGCCATGATCGCGCGTGATGTAGGCCGTGGTGAAGCCGGGATCGATGACGCGCAGGTCGGAATGCATCACCGCGGCGATAGTCTTGCCGGCCGCGAAAGCCTGCGAGGTAGCCGCGGCCGAGAGCGCCAAGACCGAGAGGGTTACCGACAGGACTGAGGCTAGCTTGGGACGCTTCCAGCGCGAGAAGTCGAACATGCGATGTCTCCTGACGTGAAACTGGTCAAAACCCGCTGATTGATTACGCATGTAGTTCGTTATTTGGGCGAACTAACACGCTGTAAACCTTGGCTATTCGAGCCTTGCACCAAGCACATTGCGCGTCAATCGCGATCTGTCCGACCTGACCCATGCAAGATTCGCGCAATCTTTCACTTTACAAATTCCTCGCCGGTCCCTCTCGTAAGCCGCGCGCGACAAATGCCGTTTGTTTGCAAGTAAGCCGAGAGAGCCTTCGATGAATCCCGCCAACCTTCCCTTTGATTCCGAAGCGATGTTGCAAGGCCTGAGGGGCTGGGTGGAGTGCGAAAGCCCGACCTGGGATGCAGCGGCGGTCGAACGTATGCTCGATCTCGCCGCGCGCGATATGGCGATCATGGGTGCGACGATCGAACGAATCGCGGGCCGCCAGGGTTTTGGCGGCTGCGTCCGCGCCCGCTTTCCGCATCCCAAGCAAGGCGAGCCCGGAATTTTGATCGCAGGACATTTCGACACCGTTCACCCGATCGGCACGCTGGAAAAACTGCCGTTTCGGCGCGAGGGCGACAAATGCTTCGGCCCGGGCATCTACGATATGAAGGGCGGCAGCTACCTTTCGCTGGAAGCGATCCGGCAACTGGCCCGTGCTTCTTTCGCGACACCGCTGCCGATCACGGTGCTGTTCACGCCCGACGAGGAAGTTGGCACGCCCTCGACGCGAGACGTCATCGAGGCCGAGGCGGCGCGCAACAAATATGTGCTGGTGCCGGAGCCGGGCCGCGCCAATAACGGCGTCGTCACCGGCCGGTATGCGATAGCGCGCTTCAATCTGGAAGCGACCGGCAAGCCAAGCCACGCCGGCGCCGCGCTCTCCTCCGGGCGCTCCGCGATCCGCGAAATGGCGCGCCAGATCATTGCGATCGACGCGATGACGACGGAAGATTGCACCTTCTCCGTCGGCATCGTGCATGGCGGGCAATGGGTCAATTGCGTCGCCACCACCTGCACCGGCGAGGCGCTGAGCATGGCCAAGCGCCAGGCCGATCTCGACCGCGGCGTCGAGCGGATGCTGGTTTTATCCGGCAGCGCCAACGACGTGACGTTCAAGGTGACACGCGGCGTCACCCGGCCGGTGTGGGAGCCGAACGCCGGCACCATGGCACTCTATGAAAAGGCGCGCGAGCTCGCCAAGCAGATCGGCATGGAGCTGCCTCACGGCAGCGCCGGCGGCGGCTCGGACGCCAACTTCACCGGCGCCATGGGAATTCCGACCCTTGACGGCCTCGGACCACGCGGCGCCGATCCGCACACCCTCAACGAACACATTATCGTCGAAAGCCTCGCCGAACGCGGCCGGTTGATGGCGGGACTATTGGCGACGCTGGAGTGAGATTCCGGACCATGCCGAAGGCGCAAACCATCCCTCGCGTCATCCCGTTCAAGGCCATTCGCGCGCGGGCCGAGAAACGCAAGGGCGGGCCTAAAGCATTGGAAAAGCTGCTGCCGCGTAAACCGGATCTGCAAGCATTGGCAAAGCTTTCGGATGACTTCATCTTGGCGGAGATGACCAGGCGGGTGTTTTCCGCGGGTTTTGCTTGGAGCGTGATCGAAGCGAAATGGCCTGGTTTCGAGGAAGCATTCCTCGGATTCAAACCGGCCAAGCTGACATTTCAGCCCGATGATTACTGGGACGGCCTGTTGAAGGACACGCGTATCGTTCGCAATGGCGCAAAGATTTCCTCGGTGCGCGAGAATGCCGCCTTCGTGCTGGCGATCGCGAAAGAACACGGCAGTTTTGGCAAGTTCCTGGCGAAGTGGCCTTCTTCGGACGAGGTGGGGCTGCTCGATCTACTCTTAAAGCGCGGCAGCCGGCTCGGCGGCAACACCGGACAGATGTTTCTGCGCTTCGTCGGCTGGGACGGATTTGTGACGTCGCAGGACGTGGTGGCGTGCTTGCGCGATGCGGGGTTGGATATCGCGGCCGAAGTGAAGTCGAAGGGCGACCTCGCCAAGGTGCAGGCGCAGTTCAATGCCTGGGCGGCCGAGACCGGACTAGCGTATGTGCATCTGTCGCGCATCTGCGCAATGTCGGTCGGCGAAAACCAAACGGCGTGACCTCCTGCGCGATTGCATCATGCTGATGCGATGGCACAGGGTTTGCAGCGCGTGGTCGAGCAAAAATATGCGGAAATCCGCAAAACGCTGGACTTGTAGGCAAATGCATTCACAGTTGCGTGTCGAAGGCATCGGCCTTCGTTAGGACACGGACGCAGCCATGCTTGGATATCTGCTTCGCCGCGTGCTGGCCGCCGTTCCCGTGATGGGCGTGGTGGCGCTGTTCGTTTTTCTCCTGCTGCGGCTCACTCCCGGCGATCCCGCCGCGATTCTCGCCGGCGACAACGCGACCCCCGAGCAGCTTGACCGCATCCGCACTTCGCTCGGGTTGAATGAGGCGCTTTACGCGCAATTCTTCACCTGGATCGGAAAACTCCTGCATGGTGATCTCGGCGTGTCGCTGATCTCGAACGTGCCGGTGCTGCAGATGATCGGCCAGCGCGTCGAGCCTTCGGTCTCGATCGCATTGTCGACCATCATCCTTTCGATCTTCATTGCCGTGCCGCTCGGCGTCATCGCGGCATGGAAGCACGGCACCTGGATCGACCGCTTTGTGATGGGCTTGTCGGTGCTCGGCTTCTCGGTACCGGTATTCGTGATCGGCTATGTGCTGATCCAGATTTTTGCCATCGAGCTGCGCTGGCTGCCGGTGCAGGGATTTCGCAGCATTTCGTCCGGTCTCTCGCCGTTCCTCGAACGCATCATTCTGCCGACTTTCACGCTGTCCTTTATCTATGTCGCCTTGATTGCGCGCATGACGCGCGCATCGATGCTGGATGTGCTCGGCGAGGATTACGTCCGCACCGCGCGCGCCAAGGGTATCGGCGAAGTAGCCGTGCTGCTGCGCCATGCCTTGCGCAACGCCGCCGTGCCCGTGATCACCGTGATCGGCAACGGATTTGCGCTGCTGATCTCCGGCGTCGTCGTCACCGAAAGCGTATTCAATCTGCCGGGCGTCGGGCGGCTTACCGTCGATGCCGTATTGGCGCGCGACTATCCCATCATTCAGGCGATGATCCTTTTGACCTCGTTTGTCTATGTGACCGTCAATCTCCTGATTGACGTCGCCTACACCATGCTCGATCCAAGAATCCGCTATTGAGGTGCGCTTAAGGATGGCGATCGAAACCCTTCCCGAGCCGTCGATCCCGATCACCACGCCGTTGCGGCCGGGGCTCGGATTCTTGACCGCGACGCCGATCATCGCGGTCGCCACGATCTGCCTGTTGCTGATCATCGCGATCACCATACTTGCGCCTTGGCTGGCGCCGCACGATCCGCTGTTGCTGGCGCCTGCCCAGCGGCTGAAGCCGTCGAGTGCGCAATTCCTGCTCGGCACCGACGGCTACGGCCGCGATCTGCTGTCGCGCATCATCTATGGCGGTCGCATTTCGCTGCTGATCGGCCTGGGAGCTGCGATCTTCTCGATCGGTATCGGGCTCGTGCTCGGCCTCGTGTCCGGCTTCTTCAGATGGGTCGACGCCGTGATGATGCGGGTGATGGACGGGCTGATGGCAATCCCGAGCATCCTGCTGGCGATTGCCGTGGTGTCGTTGTCGGGCGCCAGCGTGATGACCGTGCTGGTCGCCATCACGATCCCCGAAATTCCCCGCGTGGCGCGGCTGGTGCGTTCGGTCGTGCTCTCGGCACGGGAAGAGCCCTATGTGGAAGCGGCGATCTCGGTCGGCTCCAGCCTGCCAAAAATCATGTGGCGGCATCTGATGCCGAACACGATTGCGCCCTTGATCGTGCAAGGCACCTACGTCTGCGCCTCGGCCATCCTCACCGAAGCGATCCTGTCATTTCTCGGCGCCGGCATCAGTACGGAAACGCCGACCTGGGGCAACATCATGGCCGAGGGCCGCGCCTATTTTCAGATCAAGCCCTCGCTGATCTTCTGGCCGGGGCTATTGCTGTCGATTGCCATCCTGAGCGTCAACCTGATCGGCGATGCCGCTCGCGATGCGCTCGATCCGCGCATGAAGCAGCGGGAGGGCGGCAAGTGACGATGTTGCGAGGAGCGGAGCGACGAAGCAACATCGTCATTCCGGGGCGATGCCAACGGGTCGCGCGCATGCGCGCCCGATGACAGGCTCCGCATCGAACTACGATGTGCAATTGCACATCGGAGAATCTCGAGATTCCGGGTCTGGTGCTAACGCACCATCCCGGAATGACGGTGGAAAGCGATGATGACCAACGTCGTTCTCGATATCGACAATCTCACGGTCTGCCTCGGCAACGACGCGCAGGCGCCGCGCATCATCGACGGCGTCTCGTTGCAAGTCGAACAAGCCGAGACGCTGTGCCTGGTCGGCGAAAGCGGTTCCGGCAAGTCCGTGACCTCGCTGACCGTGATGGGCCTGTTGCAGAAGGGTGCGCTAATGCCGACCGGCGGCAGCATCACACTGGTCGGTGAAGAGCTGCTTGCCGCAGGCGACCGCCGCTTACGGCAATTGCGCGCCACCACCATGGCGATGATTTTTCAGGAACCGATGACGGCGCTCAATCCGGTGGTGCCGGTCGGCCGCCAGATCGACGAGGTACTGCGCGCCCACACCGATCTCGACGCCCGCGCGCGGAAGAAGCGCATCCTTCAGATGATGGAACAGGTGCGGCTCCCCGAAGTCGAACGCATTTTCGCCTCCTACCCGCACCGGCTGTCCGGGGGTCAGCGCCAGCGCATCATGATCGCGATGGCGCTGGTGCTGGAACCAAAACTCTTGATCGCGGATGAGCCGACCACCGCGCTCGACGTCACCACGCAAAAGCAGATCCTCACGCTGATCCGCGACCTGCAGCGCGATCACGGTACTGCGGTGCTGTTCATCACCCACGACATGGGCGTGGTCGCCGAGATCGCCGATCGCGTCGCCGTCATGCGTCAGGGACGGTTGGTCGAGACCGGCGCGCTCGACACCATTCTACGCAAGCCCGCGATGGAATACACCCGCAACCTGCTCTGTTCCGTGCCGAGCCTGGTGCCCCGCGCGCCGCGCGCCGATTCGAATGAACCCGTGGTGCTGGAGGCCAACGAGCTCGGCAAGGTCTATCGTGAGCGTTCGCTGTTCGGCAAAACCCGCGAGGTTGCAGCCGCCAAGGACGTGACGCTCACCTTACGCAAGGGCCGCACGCTCGGCATCGTCGGCGAGAGCGGGTCCGGCAAATCGACGGTGGCGCGCTGCATCGTCCGCCTGATCGATCCGACTTCCGGCGGCATCCGCCTGGTGGGCAGAGAAATCTCCGAACTGTCGCGCCGGCTTCTGCAACCGCACCGCAAACGCATCCAGATCATTTTCCAGGACCCTTATCGTTCGCTCAACCCGCGCATCACCATCGGCGAGACCATCGCGGAAGGTCCGATCAACTACGGCATGCCGCGCGCGCAAGCCTTGGAGAAAGCGCGTGAACTGCTCGAGCTGGTCGACCTGCCGCCAGATGCGATCACGCGCTATCCGCACCAATTCTCCGGCGGCCAACGCCAACGCATCGCAATCGCCCGCGCGCTCGCCCTCGATCCCGACGTGCTGGTGGCGGACGAAGCGGTCTCGGCGCTCGACGTGTCGGTGCAGGCGCAGGTGCTGGAGCTGCTCGACGAAATCCAGAGCCGGCTTGGCGTCGCGCTGTTGTTCATCACCCACGATTTGCGCGTCGCGGCGCAGATTTGCGATGATGTCGCCGTGATGCAGCACGGCCGGATCGTGGAACAGGGACCGGCCGCGCAAGTCCTCGCCCATCCGCAAGCAGCCTATACCCGCACACTGCTTGACGCTGCGCCCGGGCGCGGCTGGGATTTTGCCAATTTCCGGCCGCTTTCCTCTAGCGTGGCGGCAAACTGAAGCAGCCTTGCTGACATTGCAGCGCCGCGTCATGCACACGCCCACGCGGCATGCAAAACGGAATTGCTTCACTGCTTGCACTTCCGATCGCGCCTATTCTAACGTCGCACGCAACAAGCATTGGCCGAGACCTTAATCGATGACCCGCATCGCCGTTGGTGCCTTCCTGCACGAGACCAACACCTTCGCGCCGACCAAGGCGACCTATGACGATTTTGTACACGGCGGTGGCTGGCCTTCGATGGCGAAGGGCGGCGATGTCCTCAAGGTAATGCGCAACATCAATATCGGGCTGGCCGGTTTTGTCGAAGCGGCGGAAGCCAATCGCTGGGAACTGATCCCGACGATTTCGTGCGGCGCCAGCCCGTCAGCGCATGTCACCGAAGACGCCTATGAGCGCATCGCAAAAGTGATGATCGACGGCATCGCCGCCGCAGGCCGGATCGATGCGGTCTATCTCGACCTCCACGGCGCCATGGTGAGCGAACATCTCGACGACGGCGAAGGCGAAATCTTGGCGCGCGTGCGCAAGGTGATCGGCAAGGACCTGCCGCTGGTCGCGAGCCTCGACCTGCACGCCAATGTGACGCCCGAGATGATGGAGCAAGCCGATGCACTCATCGCGTATCGCACCTATCCGCATGTCGACATGGCCGACACCGGCCGCGTCGCCGCCTATCATCTGGCGCTGCTGTTGGAGACGAAACAGCGCTTTGCCAAAGCCTTCCGTCAACTGCCGTTCCTGATTCCGCTCAGTTGGCAGGCGACCTTCGACCAGCCGGCCAAAGCCATCTATCAAAAGCTAGCCGCGCTTCAGAGCGAGGCGGTGCCGACGCTGTCCTTTGCGCCGGGCTTTCCGGCGGCCGACTTTGTCCATTGCGGGCCGAGTGTGTTCGCCTACGGCCGCACCCAAGCCGATGCGGATGCGGCGGCCGATGAGATCGCCGCCCTGGTCGAAAGCCACGAAGACGATTTCGACGGCCGCATCTATTCCCCCGACGAGGGCGTGCGCCACGCGATGGAATTGGCAAAGACCGCCAACAAGCCGATCGTCATCGCCGACACCCAGGACAATCCCGGCGCCGGCGGCGATTCCGACACCACGGGCATGCTGCGCGCGCTGGTGCGCAATAACGCAAAGTGCGCTGCGCTCGGTGTGATCTACGATCCGCAGTCGGCCAAGACCGCGCATGCCGCCGGCGTTGGCGCGACCGTCACGCTGGCGCTCGGCGGCAAGTCGGGCATTCCGGGTGATGCGCCGTATCAAGAAACCTTCGTCGTCGAGAAACTGTCCGACGGAAAATTCGTCGCACCCGGCCCCTATTACGGCGGCCGCGACATGGACATGGGCCCGTCGGCGGCTTTACGGATCGGCGACGTGCGCGTGGTGGTGTCTTCGCACAAGGCGCAGCTCGCCGATCAGTCGATGTATCGCTATGTCGGCATCGAGCCGACCGAGCAAAAAATCCTCGTCAACAAGAGCTCGGTGCATTTCCGCGCCGACTTCGAGCCGATCGCAGATCAGCTGTTGATCTGCGCCGCGCCCGGCGCGATGGCGGCCGATACCGCCAGCCTGCCATGGACGCGGCTGCGTCCCGGCATCCGCATCAAGCCGAACGGCCCCGCTTTCGTTCCCATAAAGCAATCACGGATAACCGGATAACAACAATGCCCACCATCGACCGCATCCAAAACTTTGCCGACGAACTCACCGCGATCCGCCGGGATCTGCACGCCCATCCCGAGATCGGCTTTGAGGAAGTGCGCACCTCCGGCATCGTCGCCGACAAGCTGACACAGTGGGGCATCGAGGTGCATCGCGGTCTCGGCGGCACCGGCGTGGTCGGCGTCCTCAAGGGCAAGGGCAATAGCGGAAAACGCGTCGGGCTGCGCGCCGACATGGATGCGCTGCCGATGGAAGAGAATACCAATTTGAAATGGCGCTCGACCATTCCCGGCCGTTTTCATGGCTGCGGCCATGACGGCCACACCACCATGCTGCTCGGCAGTGCGCGCTATCTCGCCGAGACCAGGAATTTCGACGGCACGGTGCACTTCATCTTCCAGCCCGCCGAAGAAGGCCTCGGCGGCGCGCGCGCCATGATGAGGGACGGATTGTTCGAGAGATTCCCCTGCGACGAAATCTACGGGCTGCACAATGCGCCCGACCTGAACCATGGCGAGATCGCGATCCTGCCGGGGCCGGCGATGGCCGGTGCCGATTTCTTTGACATCACGATTCACGGCTACGGTGCGCACGGCGCGATGCCCGCGCGCTCCAAGGATCCGATCGTGATCGCAATGACGCTCGGGCAGGCGTTGCAGACCATCGTCAGCCGCAACGTCGATCCCTTGAAAGCAGCCGTGCTGTCGATCACCCAGATTCACGCCGGCTCCGCCTACAATGTCATTCCCGGCGAAGCGAAACTCTGCGGCACCGTGCGCGCCTTTTCCGACGAGGTGCGCGCGCTGATCCGCGAACGCATGCGCGCAATCTGCGCCGGCATTGCGAGCGCCTTCAACGTCGATATCACGGCCGACATCCGCGACAGCTTCAGCGTGCTGGTGAATGAGGAAGAGCAGTCGAGAGTGGTCGAGCAAGTCGCGCGCACCGTGGTCGATCCCTCGAAAGTGCTGACGAGATCGCAGCCCAAGATGGCCAGCGAGGATTTCGCCGACATGATGCGATCCGTGCCCGGCGCCTATTTCTGGGTCGGCCATGACGGCTCGGTCCCGGTGCACAATCCCGGCTATGTGCTGGACGACAAGATCTTAGCCGTCGGCGCCAGCATGTTCGCACGCATCATCGAAACCCGGCTTGCGGGGGACTCCCATGCATAAAGTGGCGCAGGAAGCGGTCACCTCGCTGCACGATCTTTCCGCCGTCGACCTGATCGCCGGCTATCGCGCCAAGCAGTTCTCGCCATCGGAAGTGCTGGAGGACGTGCTGGCGCATGTCGCGGTGTGGGAGCCGCACATCAAGGCGCTCTATCTGTTCGATCCCGACGCTGCGCGCGCGAGCGCCAAAACCTCGACCGAACGCTGGCAGAAGGGCGAGCCGACAAACCCGCTCGACGGCGTCCCCGTCACGATCAAGGACAATATCGCGACCAAGGGCCAGCCGGTGCCGCTTGGTGCTGCCAGCGTCAAGCTGCTGCCCGCAGCCGTCGACGCGCCACCGGTGGCACGCTTGCGTGAAGCAGGCAGCGTGATCTTCTCCAAGACCACGATGCCGGATTACGGCATGCTGTCGTCGGGCCTCTCGAGCTTCCATCCCCTCACCCGCAATCCCTGGGACCTCAGCAAGAACCCCGGCGGTTCCAGCGCCGGCGCAGGCGCGGCAGGCGCAGCGGGGTATGGTCCGTTGCATCTCGGCACCGATATCGGCGGCTCGGTGCGGTTGCCGGCGAGCTACAACGGCGTGTTCGCCCTCAAGCCTTCGCTCGGCCGCGTGCCGGTTCATCCGCCCTATCTGGGCCGCGTGGTCGGTCCGATGACCCGCAC
>JBATYU010001205.1:0-1683 GCA_049674245.1 Bradyrhizobium sp.
GCGAGGGCGTCACGACAATCCGCGACGAATTGATCGAGGTCAAGCATTGGCTCCTCCCAGATTTCGTCGAAATATTCCCTGAACCGTTACTGGCCACCCGAGCTCCTCTGCGGTTGAATGCGAACCACATCGGCGACGCGAACGCCGTGGGCGCGATGGAATGTGATCTTAACGACCGCTCCCATTCTCATATCCGCCCACGATGCTCTCGTCTTGCCGACCCAATAGGCCGTCCTCTCCGTTGTTCTGTAGGTCCAATTAGTGCGGTGCCAATTGCATGAGAACGTGTGCGCCTGATCATCGATCGCGTTGACTGGGCATTTTATTATCGGTCGGGCCGCCATGGCGGTGGGCGACGCGCTGACGACCATCGCAGCGACGAAACACAAGTGTCTGACTTTCATCCATGCATCTCCTTTGGCCCAGAGCTGACACGATTCTTTCAACGTGAAGAACTCGCTCCGCTTCATTCGATCACCTCGTCGGCTGCGGCGAGCAGCCCTGGTGGGACGCTAAGGCGGAACGCCTTGGCGGTGTTGAGATTGATCACGAACTCAAACTTGGTGGACCGCATGACCGGCAGGTCGGCTGGTTTCTCGCCTTTGAGAATCCGGCCGGTGTAGACGCCGCTCTGGCGGTTCGCGTCGGTAATGCTCGTTCCGTAGCTCATCAGGCCGCCGGCTTCGGCAAACTCACGTAAGGGATAGATCGCAAGGATTCTGTAGTAAGCCGCCAGGGTAGCGAGTTGTACGCGGCGGTTGTTGGTCAATGCGCTGGGACCGACCAAGAGTGCATCGACTGGTTTTTGCGAAAGGCTCGCAAAGACGGTATCGATCTCGCCTCCACTGCTGGCGTACAGGACTTCGATTTGTTGCCCAATGGCTGAAGCCGCAGCACGTACCTCTGACACAAACTGCTCGGTAAGGGGCCATTTGGGATCGACGAGTACAGCAATTCGTGTGGGTCCCGCCCGCAACTCGTGCAGGAGCCCAACCTGCTTTGCCCCAAGTTCCACCGCGATGAAGCTGACACCGGTAACGTTGCCACCAGGTCTGTTGTAGTTGGTGACGAGGCCATCCCTGACTGGGTCGCCCCCGGTTGTAAAGACGATCGGTATCGTCTTGCTTGCGACCTTCGCCGCTATTGCGGAGAGGGTGTCGTGCGCCGCGATCACTGCCACGTCGCGGCGTACCATCGGCTGCGAGGTCGGGCAATTGATCGTATTGGTCCTGCGCCCAGCGATACTCGATCGCCACATTTTGACCCTCGACATAAGCGGTTTCGCGAAGGCCTTGCCGGAATGCAGTCACGAGACGCGCTCGATCGGCAGGCCACGAACTGCCAAGGAATCCGATGACCGGCATGGCCTTCTGCTGTGCGCGCGCTCTAAGCGGCAACGTGGCGGCAGAGCCGCCGAGAAGGGTAATGAAGTCCCGTCGCCTCATGGGCCGTGCTCTCAAGCCGACATCAGAGCCTACCACAGTCGACGGAGGGCATGTTTTGCGCCACAGCAAAAACCGGCGCTCGACTTCCGAAAAGGGCGCTTTTAAATTTCGATGTCCGCTTTACCCCCGACAGCAGACATTCGTCAGCGCGTTTTGGATGTCCGCTTTGGGCCAAAAGCAGACTCATGCACTGCAGCAATCAATGCCTTGCTTAGGATAGTATTGCCTAATTTTCGAC
>JBATYU010001206.1:0-1818 GCA_049674245.1 Bradyrhizobium sp.
GCGGACAACGGCGACGTCTTTCTTGCAAGTCATGGCATGTGCTCCTCGTGCTACAAAGCCCCCGAACCGATTCTGTCGGTCGCTCGGGGCAGGAGCACGGCCGGTCCATCCCATTCGCGTCATTTCGTTGCGCTGCAGAATTTGGTCGCTATCGGGGCATAGCGGACATCGAACAGTCCGCACCATCAGCGACCCTTGGCCGCGGCAGGCGCGTCGGGCGGGGACTCATAAGCACGCAGTCAGATGCGGATAGCTGCCAGCTCGATGATGGCGAGGTATATCTACACGCCACGCCGCGCGGCTTGTCCGGCAGCATCGGTTTGATGGCAGTCGCGTCCACGGCCGTACCATCAACTCGCAACGGCCCGTCGCAGAGGCCGCCACTGCGAAGTGAGACAGCGCACGTGCCAAGGTAGCACTTGATTTCCTGCTGCGACTAGCGACAATGACGTCGCGCCCGTATTCCGGTACCAAGCTTTTTTACGAGACGGGGAAAACTCGCTCAGCGACGGAAATACCACTGCGGCGCGGGAGGATACCGATATGGCGGTATGGTTCATGCGCTGGCCGCAGTACCTGCTCTGCGAAGGATCCGCCCTGTCTCGCGTCGCAATCGCCACCGGCGCTGCACGCGCGAGAACACCAACAAATGATCGTCGAGACAACGTGTCGCGCACGCGAGAGCGTGCGCATGCGCCGAACTACGGAGGCGTGATAGTCTGAAAGGCAATCCAGGCCGCCGTCAGATCGGCCGAAGAGCATCACCAGGGAGGAACGCATGACGACTCTAACCCGACGTAACATCCTCAAGGGCGGTACCGCGCTCGTGGGCGGCATGGCCGGCATTCTGGCCACCGGCCGCGCACCCGCTTTTGCGCAGAGCACGACGGTACACTGGTTGCGGTGGAACGACTTCGTGCCGGCGTCCGATCAGCTGCTGCGCAAGGAGCTGCTGCCGGCCGCCGAGAAAGAGCTGGGAATCAAGGTCAATCTGGAGACCGTGAACGGCAACGACCTGCAGCCGCGCGTGACCGCGTCCGTTCAATCGGCAAGTGGTCCCGATCTCATCATGATCTTCAACAACCAGTCAGCGCTCTACGCGGAGAGCGTGGTCGATCTCAGCGATCTCGCCGAGGAGGTCTCGAGCAGGGAAGGCGGGCTTTACAAATACTCGCGCGCCGTTACCAGCGACGGCAAGAAATTCAACTCGATGCCGTGGACTATCGTCGGTGCCATGAACGCGTACCGCAAGTCCTGGTTCGAAGAGATCGGGGTCACGAAATTTCCCGAGACATGGGACGCCTACTACGACGCCGGCAAGAAGTTGAAGGCAAAGGGCCGTCCGCTCGGCCAGGCTGTCAGCCATTCGTTCGGCGATCCGCCGACATTCGTCTATCCGCTCATGTGGTCGTTCGGCGGCAAGGAGGTGGAAGCCGACGGCAAGACGGTGGCGATCAACAGCAAGAACACGATCGACTCCGTCAAGTTCATGACGAGCTTCTACAAGGATACCTGCGACGAGGGCGGCCTCGCCTGGGACGACACCAGCAACAACCGCGCGTTCCTGTCGCAGACCCTCTCCTCCACGCTCAATGGCGCGTCGATCTACATCGAGTCGCTGCGCAATCCGGACAAGTACATCACCGAGAAGGGCGCACAGCTGAAGACCGATATCCTGCACGCGCCTCTGCCCAAAGGACCACAGGGGCAGTTCGGTCTGCATACGTTCTTCTCGCACATGCTGATGAACTACTCGCCGAACCAGAAGGCGGCCAAGGACCTCTTGAGGTGGCTACACACTCCCGCAAACTACGAGAA
>JBATYU010001207.1:0-1680 GCA_049674245.1 Bradyrhizobium sp.
GTCCCGACGTTTCCGCAGCGCTCACCACCGTGGCTTTTGACCAAAGCGGCCCGCGGTGGCTTGGGATCAGCGACCTGATCGCCGAACCCGAAGGATCTACCTTCATCTCCTATAAAGTTGCGCGCAGCCGTTTGGACCGGCTACGCTCGTGACACAAGACCCACAACGGAAGTGGCGCCTATTGACGGCCAGGCGCTGTAATGTCGCAAATATTTAGGTGCTTCGCCCCGAAAGCAGCGCAACATTCCGCCGACGCAGACACCGGGTGCATGACAGTAACAACCAATGATAAAACCTGAACAGGAGCGCCCTTCATGACACGCGAAAGTCCAGTTGAAGCGCATGACCGCCACACCGCTCTTCCCGGATTGCGTTGGCCTGGCGGCCGCCACGTCGCCGTCGTTTTAAATGTTGCATACGAGGTCTGGTCTCAGGGACAGGTTTCAGGTGTCGGCCCCATGGGCAATCCGCTTCCGGCAGGAATTTTCGACACCAATGCTGATTCCTACGGGCGATATGGCGCAGTCGACGGCATTCGGCGCCTGATGCGGAAACTCGAGAAGGCACACGCCACCGCGGATATCTTCACTTCCGGTGCGTTGGCGGAACGCGAGTCTCAACTTGTGAAGGCGATTGCCGATGCCGGACACGGCATAATCGGTCACGGCTACACGCAGGATATCATACACGCAAAACTCTCGTCCGCCGATGACGAGAAGTACGTCCGTCTCGCCACAAAGCTTCTTACGGAAGTGACCGGCCGACAACCAACGGGATGGGTCAGTCCCCGTGCGACACCCGGTCCCGATACCGCCCGCCATCTGGCCCAACTCGGTTACAAATGGCAGTGCGATTCGATCGATGCCGACTTGCCCTACCTTCAGGAATTCGAACAAGGAAGCTTGGTCGCAATCCCCTTCACCGTAGAATTCAACGATTTGTCGCACTCCATGCGGTTTGGCCGGACACCGCGTCAGTTCATCGACATATTCGAGGACACGGTGGAGGCTACTCTCGCAGACACGAATGACACAGTGATTCTTGACGTATTGGTCCACGCCCACTGTTACGGACGACCAGCAGGCGCGTGGGCGTTCGGAGAAATCGCGCAGCGATGCGTTGCACGCGACGACATCTGGTTGACGACCCGCGAGCAGGTCGCCGACCATTTTCAAAGGGAAATCGTCGCTTCTTAGTTTTGCGACGACTGGGCATTGCGCAATGTCCGCTATCGGGTTGTAAAGCGGAAAACATATGCTCGCAGGGAGCTTTTCCGGTTTTGACCCTGGCTGTGTGAAAACGCGGTACCGCTGTTATGATTCTCCCGTGATTCTATGGGGGGAATTGATGAGGCGCTTCGTTGAGGAGGCGGATCGCGGGCAGTGGACGTTGTTGCCCGAATGCCTCGATGATTTCATTGACGAGAGCAACCCTGTTCGCGTGATCGATGTGTTTGTCGACGCGCTCGATTTGGCTGAGATGAGCTTCGAGGGGGTTGAGCCGGCGGCAACCGGTCGGCCGTCGTACCACCCCTCGGTTCTCCTGAAGCTATACATCTACGGTTATCTGAACCGGGTCCAGTCGAGCCGGCGGCTGGAACGAGAAGCCGGGCGCTATGTCGAGGTCATGTGGCTGCTGGGTCGGCTCGCGCCAGATCACAAGACGATCGCGGACTTCCGC
>JBATYU010001208.1:0-4072 GCA_049674245.1 Bradyrhizobium sp.
GCCTATGATCGGGAGGAAGCGGCCGGCAGCACATTGCACTCCAAGGACCTGAAAGTGCTGCAGGCCAAGTGCCACGACAATCCCGGCGGACCGTTTCTCTGCGAAGTCACATTCACAGTGGCGAGCACCAGCCAGGATCCCAATCAACGCCTGTATTTCGACGTCGTCGCCGTCGCCCGCACGCCCGACGGCTGGGTGCTCAAGAGCGGGCTATGCAGGCGCTGATGCGGTGCCTCGCTTCGGCGTAGCGCGCTGGCGGCACCGTTCGCGGACCCCGATGCGAATGCTGGCCGGCCGAACCTGCGGCGTGGCCGGGATGCGCCGTCGTCATCGGCGCTCGCAAGTTGGTGGTGACCTGAGCATCGCGCGGCACAGCCAGAGCGAGGGCAGGAAGATCGGCAGCCATTCCAGCGTATTCATCTGCACGCGGAACACGCGTTCGAAATCCGGATTGCCCGAAATGGCCGGCAATTTGACGCCGTAGGCGACGCGCGCCCTGGCCACCCGCGTAGAGGTGAAGAAGTAAAACAGGACCGCAGCCAGGGTGACGAGGGCGGTGAAATGATGCATCGCCAAAAATCCCGTTATTCGATCACTTCGTCGGCGAGCGCAAGCAATGTCGGCGGAAGCTCAAGGCCGATCGACTTCGCCGTCTTCAGATTGATCACGAAAAGGTAACGCGTCGGTTGTTCGAACGGCAGATCGGCAGGCTTTGCGCCTTTGAAAATCTGGTCCACCATCGCGGCGGCGCGCTCGAACGATTCCTTCAAATCCGGCCCATAGGACATCAGGCCGCCTTCATGGACGAGTTGATCATATTCGTAGATCGCCGGCAGGCGATGCGTAGTGGCATAGTCGAACACGCGCCTGCGGTTGAGCATGGTGAGGGAATCGGAGACCATTAGAATGGCGTCGGGCGGATCGCGATTCATGATCGCGAAGGCCTCGTTGAAATCGTCGGGCTCGCGCACCCCCACCGCTTGCACCTCGACGCCGATCGCCTGCGCCGCTTTCGCGGAGGCCTCATAGCGCAGCGACATACCGAGGTCGTCCTTGTTCCACAGCATCGCGACGCGATGAAGTTTCGGCAGCGAGTCCTTGAGCAGCCCCAGCCGCTTGGTGCTGAGCGTCGTCGCCACGTCCGATATGCCGGTGATGTTGCCCGCCGGCCGTGCCAGATTTTCCACGAGGCCGGTTGCAACAGGATCGCCCACGCCAAAGCCGACGACGGTTGGAATACCGATGGCCTTGGCGGCAAGCACGACCGGATAGCCCCAGGCCACAATGACGTCGACCTTGTCGGCCTTTGCCTGCTCCAGCAGCTTTTCGGTCGGGGCCTGCCCGGATCCGCCAGCAGCGCCCTCGAACATCAAATTTTTTCCAAGGTCATAGCCGAGCTGGGCAAGCGCGGTGAGAAGAAATTTTGCGTTCGGATTGGATTGCGGCACGAGTCCCTGCGGACTGATCATCGCCAGCCGATAGACTTTCGCAGGCGTCTGCGCGACCGCATGTCGAGGCGTGGCAATTGCCAGGGTAGCGAGAAGGCTGATGAATTGGCGCCGTTGCATGTGCCCTCCGGGAGTGTCTTGCCCCAGGCTTAAAGCTTAGCACGGAGCCATGGGACCGAGTTGGTATGCACGGATGACAGCGGTCGATCAATAACCCGTCATCTCCAGATATCCCACACCGCTGTGGCTGCCTGCAAAGCTGATCGGTCCTTCCCAATAGGAGAAGCCGGTGCCCATCCAGCTTCTCTCATTCAAGGGCGCGCACTCGATCGACAGCCCAAGCGAAGGGATCGCGACGTGCCAGGCGACCGGCAGCCGGTGACCTTTGATCTCGATTGGCGGCCTCGGCACCATGTCGATGTCGGCGGATGCGATCTGCCTTGCCTTACCGTCCGGCAAAATCCAGTTGCCGGACGCGTAATGGTGGCCGTCGGTCTGACGCATCCGGTACAGCATCAGCCTTTCGCCGGTCGCAAAGTGCAGCGCGAACCAGTCCCAGCCGGTTTGATCTGACGCGAGCGGCTGGCTGCTCCACTCGCGGTCCATCCAGGCCTGACCGGTGACATCGATCGGCTTGCCGTCGATTGCGATTCGGCCTGCCGCTTTCAGGAAGGGCTGGCTGTAGTAATACGAGGCCTGCTCGCGCTCGGATTTCTTGCTGTAGCCGCCGTCGCCCTGCAAGATCAGCGGCCGATCGGCGGTCAGATGCAGGGCGTAGCTGAAATCAGCGCCCGATGCCCGCAGCTCGAGTGGCGAGATCGACATGGCGTTGGTCTGATCCGATCCGCGCATTTCCCAGGCATCGATCCAGGCGGCAAACGGCTCTGCGACGACGCCGGCCTGGCCGACGCCGCCGCGCGCAAACGTTTCGCCAAAGCGGTGGGTGACGGCGCTGGTGACGGCGGCATGGCCCATCCAGAGCTGAAGGTTGGCCCATCCTTCCTGCTCGCGGCTCGGTGCCATCGCCTGACGGAACAGGGTCCATTGCGCGCCATAGGCGGCCCCGCTCGCATCCGCCAGATTCGCCGTCACGTACCACCATTCGATGCGGAAATCCGGATGCGGGCCGTGATCGGAGGGAAACGAAAATGTCTTGCCGGGAACGACAGGCGCGAATCCTCCTGCGCTTTCGCCGAGGCCGGCAAAACCCTGCGCCGGCGCGGGCCTTCGAAGCCCGAGCAGGACGAGGCCGCCGGCAAAGGCGCGGCGCGAAATCCTGAAATCAGCGCTCATCGGCAAAGACCCTGATCAGGCTTATCGGTTGCATGCGCGCCAGCCGTGCGACCGGAAGCAAGGCCGCGAACAGCGCGGCCAGCATGGCGACGCCGAGCAGCTCGAGCAGTTGCAGCGGGAAGACATCAAACGGCAAGCGCCAGCCGAAGGCTTTGACATTGACGATCGCGATCAGGCACCATGCGACCAATAAACCGAGCGGCAGCGCGAACAGCGCCGTGATCAACGCCATCGACAGCGTCCTGATCAATTCGATCGCCGCCAGGCGCCGGCGCGTGATGCCGATCGCCCATAGCGGCGCCAATTGCGGCAGACGGGAATTGCCAAGGGTCAACAGACTGGTCAACAAGGCGACGCCCGCGACGCCAAGGGTGAAGGCATTCAGCGCGGCCGTCACGGCAAAGGTCCGGTTGAATATTCGCTTCGATTCCGCCTTCACCGTCGCCTGATCGGCGACGTTGCGGTCATCCAAGCCAAATCTATCCTGCAGCGCCGATATCAGCGCGGGGATTTTGTCGCGATCGACGCGCAGGCCGAGCCGCGTTTGTGGGATGGAGGGAAAATGCCGGACCAATGCCGCGACATCGACGGCGATCTGACCTTTGGGGTTGCCGTAGTCGGCATAGATGCCGATCACTTCAAGCGGCCAGTCGCTGCCCTGCGCCGGCAATTCGATGTGATCGCCGATCGCAAGCTTCAATCGCCGCGCCAATTGTTCGCTGACAAAGCCGGCATCGCCGGCGCGAAGGCGGGTCCAGGCGCTGGCGGCCGACTGCAGCAGCGGCCAATGATCGCGATAGGTCGCGTGATCGGGCAGGCCGAGGATCTCGATCGGCGCGCCGTCGATCTGCGTTTCGGCCCGGCCGCCCGGAAGGATCGCCTGAACCTCGGCACGTTCGCGGAGCCAGTCCTTGATCGCGACGGCTTGCGCGTTGTCGGACGCGTTGATGTAGATATCGGGCGTCAATCGGCCATCCAGCCAGGTCAGGAACGTTCGGCTAAAAGTTTCCACCATGGTGCCGACCCCGACATTGACCGCAAGCGCCAGCAACAGCGCCATCAGCGCCAGCGACAATCCCGACAATTGCTGACGGCTGTCGGCCCAGAACCACGTTGCGAGCGGCCGCCGCGCCAGCCGCTCGCCGAGATGAAGCACCCCTTCGAGCACCGCGGGCAGGATCAGCGCGGCGCCCAGCAGCAGCGCTGCGAGCACGGCAAATCCCGCCACCAGCGAATCGCCAAAGCGCAGCAGCAGCCCCGCGACGGCGAACACGGCGAGCGCCAGCGCACTCTGCGCCATCAGCCAGCGGTGTTGCGCCTCTCGCCAGGCC
>JBATYU010001209.1:0-5889 GCA_049674245.1 Bradyrhizobium sp.
GCGCGATCTCGACCTGGGGGCAGCGCGCTTACGAAGAGGACATCGTTCAGGGCCGCTTCTTCGGGCGCTCCAGCTTTATCGTCAACACGCCGGACGCGATCCGGCATGTACTGGTCGACAACTACGAGAACTACCGGCGCACACCGGCGGGTTACCGGGTGTTGCGCCCGATGCTGGGGGAAGGCCTCCTGATCGCCGAGGGCCGCGCCTGGAAACACCAGCGCAGGACGCTGGCGCCGGCCTTCACGCCGCGTGCCGTAGCGACGCTGGTCCCGCACATGGTTGCGGTGACGGAGGAGACGATCGCCAAGCTCAAGGCCGCAGGCGGCGGGCGGGTCGATCTGCGCGAGATCATGCAGCGCATGACGCTCGAGATCGCCGGCCGCACCATGTTCTCGTTCGAGATGGACCGCCACGGCGCGGCGCTGCGCGATTTCGTGATGGAATATGGCGGGCGGCTGGCGCGCCCGCATTTATTCGATCTGATGTTGCCGCTATCGTGGCCGAGCCCGCAGGATTTCGCGCGCGCCCGCTTCCGCAAGCGGTGGACGCGGTTCATCGCCATGCTGATGGCGGAGCGCCGCGCCGCCGGCAAGAATGACGGCGCCCCGCCGCGCGACCTGTTCGACCTGATGGGCGCGGCGCGCGATCCCGAAACCGGCGCAGCCTTCACCGATGCACAACTCGGCGATGAGGTGGCGACGATGATCCTCGCCGGCCACGAGACCACCGCCACCGCGCTGTTCTGGTCGCTCTATCTGCTGGCACTCGATCCCGTGACCCAGGAGCAGGTGGCGAGCGAGGTGAAGAGTGCCAACGCGGACGGCGCGCTCGATATCGAGCGGCTGAAATTCACCCGCGCGGTGATCGATGAAACCATGCGGCTCTATCCGCCGGCCTTCTTGATTGCCCGCGCGGCGATTGCGCCCGACGTGGTGGCGGGCCTGCCGGTTGCGAAGAATGACGTGATCCTGATCGCGCCGTGGCTATTACACCGGCACGAAAAGCTCTGGCGCGATCCCAATGCATTCATCCCGCAGCGCTTCATGCCACCGGCGCCGCCGCCGGATCGCTTCGCCTATCTGCCGTTTGGCGTCGGCCCGCGGATCTGCATCGGCGCGCATTTTGCGCTGGTGGAAGCAACCCTGGCGCTGGCCAAATTGATCGGTTCGTTCCGCATCGAACTCATCGACAAGGGGCCGGTCATGCCGGTCGGCGTGGTGACTACCCAGCCCGACCGCTCGCCGATGTTTGCCGTCACATCCCGTTGAGGCATTGCATGTAGGATGCTCCGATACCATTTAGGTGTTCGGCATGAGCGACCTTAAGGCCCAGTTTTCCGTGCTGAAGCAGACCGTCGATCCGGCGGTGGCCGACGCGATCCTGCAGCTGATCGAGGAGGGCGAGGACCACGAGCTCAACCGCATCAATGTCCTGGATTTTGCCAAGCAGACCGGGCTCGACGAAGAGCGGGTGATCTCCGGCTTCCTCCATGCTTCGCGGCTCGGGCTGTTCGACCTCACCTGGAACGTGCTGTGCCCAGGCTGCGGCGGCGTGCTGGATGCGCACGACACGCTAAAATCGCTGAGCCCTGAAGACTACCACTGCGGATTATGCGCCTGCGGTTACCAAGCTTCCGTCGACGAGCAGGTCGAGGTCGCCTTCACGGTCAGCCCACGGGTCCGGCGGATCGCCGCGCACGACCCGAACACGCTGCCGCTCTGGGAATATTTCAAGCAGGTGTTCTGGAGCTCGGGCGTCGATCTCAACAGGGAATCGTTCGAAGCGTTGACCGACGAGGTGACGCTGGATGCGCTCGAGCTGCCGGCCGGCGAAAGGGCGGTGCTGTCGCTGCAACTGCCGCCGCAATTCATCATCGTGTTCGAGCCGGTGACGCATTCCGCCCAGTTCATCGACGTTCAGGGCGAGCCGACCAAGGAGCGTCAGCAGCTTTCACTGATTTACAACAAGGTGCACGCACCGGTCGGGAGCACGACGATGCGTCCAGGACCGTTAAGACTGTCGCTCGACAATCAGGCCGGCGTACGGACGCTGCCCACGGTCTTCATCGCCGCCGACGCGCTTCACGATTTGATCGGCAAGCGCAAGCCGTTCCTCACCGCCAAGCGGATGCTGTCGAACCAGACTTTTCGCGACGTGTTCAAGGCGGACAATCTCAACATCGATCAGCGCCTCAAGATCACCTCGCTGACCTTCCTGTTCACCGACCTCAAGGGGTCGACCGCGCTGTACGAGCGGGTTGGCGATCTCGCCGCGTTCGATCTGGTGCGCGCGCATTTCCAGGCGTTGCTGGAAATCATCTCTTCGGAGAAGGGCGCGGTCGTAAAGACGATCGGCGACGCCGTGATGGCGACGTTCGTCCGGCCCGAGCACGCGATCGTCGCGGGTTTGCGGATGCGCGCCGCCATGGACAAGCTCAATGCCGAGCGCGGCAGTAACGATCTCGTGGTCAAGATCGGCATCCATGAAGGCCCCTGCCTTGCCGTCATGCTCAACGAACGGCAGGATTATTTCGGTCAAACCGTCAATATCGCGGCCAGAGTCCAGAGCCTGTCGACATCTCAGGAAATTCACATTACCGGACCGGTGATCGATGCACCTGCGGTCGCCGAAATCCTCGAAAGGCAGGCGATCAAGCCGATTCAAAAGCAGGCGGCGTTGCGCGGCATTGCCGACAAGATGCTCGTCTACGAGATTCCTTGAGGTGAGTCATTCCGGGGCGATGCGCTAGCATCGAACTATGGTGCGCAATTGCGCACCTGAGAATCTCGAGATTCCGGGTCTGGTCCTTCGGACCATCCCGGAATGACGCGCTGATTGTTTACCGAGATTGCCGAAACGTAATGCGGGCGGCGGAACCTGACCGCATTGCACCGATCGTTTTTCCAATCCATATATCGGTGACGGACCGCCACCTCTACGAACGCTTTACGAACTCTCTACGAGCCCTTGGCGGACCATCGAACTCACACGATTTTAGTAAGGAAAACGATGCTGGACGGACTGCGCCAATTCATTGTCGAAATTGTTTCTTCGCAGGCACACGATCAACACGCGTTCGACGATACCGGATATCGGCTGGCGGCGACCGCGCTTCTGATCCACGTGGTCTCGCTCGACGGCGAACCGTCCGATGCCGAGAAACGCAAGCTTCATGGCCTGATCGAGAGCCATTTTGGTTTGGATCCCGGCGCCGCCGATCAATTGATCGCCTCCGCCACGCTGGTCGAGGGCGAGGCGGTCGATCTCTATCATTTCACCAGCGTCATCATGCGGCAGGTCGACGAGCAGGGCAGGCTCCGCATCGTCGAAATGATGTGGGAGCTGGTCTTTGCCGACGGCCAGGTTAGCGAGTTCGAGGACAATGTGGTCTGGCGCGCGGCCGATCTGCTCGGGGTTTCGGCGCGCGATCGGATCGATCTCAAGCACCGTGTTGCCGCCAGTCGAGTTGCTCCTTCCACGGGAAGCTGAGCGCGGCCAGGGCGATCCGCCACGCGAAGGGCGGCGGTTCAAGTCCGCTGTGCGGTACCGGACATGACAAATTTTTAATTTGCCGCGCGATTGGTCGCTGCCTGGCATGATAAGCCCTAAGATGTCGCTATACATTCGGCAGTGCGGCACGTCCGGAACGTGCCGATAATGGCTGCTGATATGCTTGCAGATGGCTTGCATCCCGCCTAAGGCGTATGCTCTCGTCGAGAACATTCGAAGCATATCCTGCAATCCATTTAAGAGAATTCGACCGTGAGCGAGCGTGTGACGCTGATTACCGGTGCCTCGGCAGGAATAGGCGCCGAGCTGGCACGCGTTTTTGCCGCGAACGGTCATCGCGTGGCCCTGACGGCGCGGCGCGCGGATCGGCTGGCGGCGCTGGCCGGTGAAATCACATCCGCGGGCGGTGCGGCGCCAATCGTGATTCCATGCGACCTCGAGCAGCCCGAGGCCGGCGAGAAGATTGCCGCCGTACTGGCCGCCCAAGGGGTGGAGGTCGAATACCTCGTCAACAATGCCGGATTCGGCGTTTTCGGCCAGGCCATCAGTCGGGACCGCGCTGAGCAGCTCGGCATTATCGCGGTCAACATCCGAGCGTTGACGGATCTGTCGCTGCGGTTCGCCGACGATTTGATCAAGAATCGCGGCGGCATCCTCAATGTCGGCTCGATCGCCGGCTTCCTGCCGGGTCCGGGAATGGCGGTCTATTATGCTTCCAAGGCCTATGTGCTGTCGTTCAGCGAAGGGCTGCACGCCGAGCTCGCGCCTCGCGGCGTTCGCGTGACCGTGCTCTGCCCCGGCCCGGTGCCGTCAGAATTTCAAGAACGGGCGGGGTTGGTGCCCGGGCTTGATTCAAGGATCCTCAGCGTCTCGGCGGCGGATGTCGCCAAACAGGGCTATCGCGGACTGATGGCCAATGAGCGCGCCGTGCTGCCGGGCCTTGGCGTCAAAATGGTGCCGCTGCTGCTGCGGCTGTTTCCCCGCGCCTTTATCCTCGCGGCGGTCGCCCGGATCCAATTGGGCAAGCTCTGACGCCAGAGTGTGCGCGAACTCACACCAAATTAACGATCACTTAGGTAAGATTGGAGCTTTGGTGCCGAAGCAAAGCCGATGCCGTTCCGGTTAAATAGTGCTGGCGAAAACGGGCTGCCCTTCGTAGCGAAGGGCAACACTGCCACACTCCCGAGCACGGAGCCCCGGCCGCCGGTGCTGGTCATCCTGCATCAGGAACAGTCGACGCCGGGCCGGGTCGGCAACGTGTTGCGGGCGCTGGGGCATCGGCTGGATATCCGTCGGCCGCGCTTTGGCGACCAACTGCCCGAAACGCTCGATGCTCACGCCGGCGCGGTGATTTTCGGCGGGCCCATGAGCGCCAACGATCCCGACGAATATGTGAGAAAGGAAATCGACTGGATCCAGATCCCGCTCCGGGAGCAGCGGCCGTTCCTCGGCATCTGCCTGGGCGCGCAGATGCTTGCCAAGCAATTCGGTGCGCCCGTGGCGCCGCATCCGCAAGGCCAGACCCAGATCGGTTACTACCCGATCCGCCCCACAGTGGCAGGGTTGGCGCTGTGCCCGAACTGGCCGGATCAGGTTTACCACTGGCATCGCGAAGGATTCGAACTTCCGGCCGGCACGGAGTTGTTGGCGGAGGGCGATGATTTTCCGGTTCAGGCATTCCGCGCGGGGCACGCGTTCGGCTTTCAGTTTCATCCCGATGTGACCTACGCGATGATGCACTGCTGGACCGCGCGCAGCCGGATGGATCTGCCGGGCGCGCGGCCGCGTCACCTTCATTTTGCCGATCGCGCGGCGTATGACGTCGCCGAGCGCGCATGGCTGAAGGATTTTATCGGCGGCTGGCTCAAGCGCATGCCACTGTCGATCATGTCGGAAGCCGCGGAATAACCGCGCGCTTTGTCGGGCTTTCCTTGAAGACCTTTTCAAATCTGCAGATGTGGTAGTGTCGACGCCTACACGCTTGTGAGCGCAGGCTTATCTGGCGCGCGGCCGAAAGGTTCGCGCGCCGATCGTCAACGATGAACGTGAGGGAGATCGCGGTGACCTATCAGCATATTTTGTACGAGGTGAGCGAGAAGATCGCCACCATCACGTTCAACCGGCCCGATCGCATGAACGCCTGGACGCCGATCATGGAGCGCGATGTGCGTCATGCGATGGAGCTGGCCGCCGCCGACGACAATGTCCGCGTCATCGTGCTGACCGGCGCCGGGCGCGCGTTCTGCGCCGGTGCGGATATGGATGCGCTGAAAGGGCTTGATCCCGACGACGTCAAGCGCGCGGCCAACCTGCCGGCCTTCGACATGAACCGCCGGCCGGACTGGCAGACCCGCTACGGCTACTATCCCTCCATAC
>JBATYU010001210.1:0-2085 GCA_049674245.1 Bradyrhizobium sp.
GTTGGCTGACTCGCCGGGTACCTTGCAGCCGTTTAGAACTTTGCTGCGGTCGAGTATCTGCACCCCGCCGTTACCGCCCACTCCATAGGCAGCGTAAATTCGGTCACCTGCAGAGAACCGTCCGTGAATGCCGGTCGGCGGCGTAACCAGCCCTTCGATGGCTGGGGGCGTAGCCGTAGGCTGCTGGCCGACAAAGCCAAAGTCGCGAATATACTCGGGATTCGCCGGATCGTGCAGGTTGTAGATTTTCATGTGCTGATTGGAGCCGCTTTGCTGCCAGCCCGGCGCTGAGTCGGGGCTACCGGCCGAGGCCGTGCCGTCATTGGCCACTAGGTAAGCAACGCCCGAATAGCATTCCCACCAATCTTTGTGAGTGTTGGTCGCTCCCGAATCGATTGCCTTCAGCAACACCGGACTGCTGGGATTGGTAGTGTCCCAAATTTCGTGCGATTCCACGCCCGGTTGGCCGGATGCGTTGCCGTTGGTTCGGAGCATGTAATAGTGGCCACGCTTGCGGTTCTCTTCGGCTCGCGAGTTGGACGGTAAAGAATCGCCTCCGCATACGTGGACCATCTGGTTGCCGGCAGCGTCGAGCGAGCCGGTGCAAGTCGCGCCATCCGACGGCGAGTTGGGGATGTGTGCCAGATAAATCGGGTGCTGCGGATTGGTCACATCGAGAAGCGATGTCCCGTTCACCTCGTTCTTGAGGTTCACCCGGTTGATCGCGCAGCCCGCATGATGGGCCATGTAGGCAATGTAACGGTCGCCCTGGTGCACGACGAGCGGTTGGTAGGTCGAGCGTCCATCCAGACTGTCGTAGCCAAGCATCTGGGTGTTCCATTCGGATTGCGCTGTTCTCGCGTCCTGACAACTCGGCGACAGAACAGGACATATGAGATTCGGCTTCGGTGGTGTCACATGCGGCCGCTTGCCATGATCGAAATGCGCCAGGGGAATATCAGGACCGTACGGCGGATAGCTCTGCGCAAGGGCGTACACACTGGCGCAAACCGAAATCGTTGTAATCGTCAGGTGAATTGGCACAGATGCAAGCGCCTTGCGAAATAACCTATTCTTCTTCCGAGACATGGTCACTTCCTCCCTATTCGATGTGAATCGGCACATTCGCTGTCCACCGCTATGCGGTGCAGCTTTTCAATGCTCGCGTTTGCAGTGAGATAGGCGAAAAAAATGGGCACCACTTGCGGTGTCAGCACCTTCCATCCGTTGTTGTCCGCCCTTTCCGACTTCGCCAGGGCGGCAATGTCGCGAACGGTTATCGAACCTGAATTTGAAAGCGCTGGTATACAATGTGTAACATAACTAATGCCGCCGACAACAGCTTTCTCTCTGCGGCGATTTCCGCGGTGAGCAAGCGCAGCAACTGATCGATTGTGTGCGCGCGACTGCGGTATGTGTTGACGGAAATTACTGAATCTGTTTGTCGCTCAACGCGACTGTCTTTCGACGTGTAAAATTCAAATGGTGCAGTGCGCGTAAACTTTTTTTCGAGTTCCACGCGCCGCTAGCCCGGAAGCGCGATCAAATCGCCGGCTCCTTGTCGTTGGGCAAAGGACGCGCCACACGCACGCTCGCGCGGATAGCCAAAGGCGATGGCCTCATCGCAGACAGCCAACGGGAGCCTATCGGTCAGCTCCGAGGGTGTTGCGGAAAGCAGCCGGCCGAGGTCGATTCATTTGAGCCGGCCCCCGACGTCCAGTAGTTGTGAACATCGATAGCAACCAAGATGGCAACCGAACGCGTGCAGGGTATCGATCATGGATACGGCCTTATCCTTGCTGATTTCATTGGGAATTGCCGTGTTTGGCCTTTGGGTCGTAGCCACAGCTGGCTCTCTGATTTGGACGATCCTCGCTTTTCTTCCCGTTATTGTGGGGCTGATCAGCCTTTACGGTGCCGCGCGAGAGGCCAAAGCGGGCGTAACATCATCTTAACTGGCAATGGCGCATCGTCGCCGCGACCCTTCTGCTGGTCGTCTGAGTAAGAGCCGTCGCTGATCTCAACCCAGCGGCGGCTTTGCTTTTTCAGATGTCGATACCTTCTTGGGTTCGGACGGCACCTGCC
>JBATYU010001211.1:0-10845 GCA_049674245.1 Bradyrhizobium sp.
GAATACCGGCAATGCCGCGGGCGATCCGCGACCGACGCGGCTGCGCGACGCGCTGCGCCAGGCGCGGAGCGAGGCCGCCGACCGTACCGGCGTTGTCGTCGAGCTGCGCGACGCCGAGCTGGCGCGGCTGGAGATCCTGAACGAGGCGCTCGACCCGTTGTTTGCGCAGGTCCCGGAAAATATCGACCTGTTCGATCGCGGCATCAGCCAGGGCGAGACGCCGCGGTTGTGGATCGACGTGGTCGCGCATGTGCTGATGGGGCGCGACAAGCGCATCTATCGCTTCGTGCAGGATACGCGTTTCGGCCGCACCGTTTTTGCCGAATCCCACGATGTCCCCGCGATCGTCGATGCCGTCACCGATTATGTCGCGCGCCGGATCATCGAGCGCGAGCATGCCATGGTCGCAACGCCCGTCGTCGATCGGGCTCCGGTCGAGAAGCGGCGCCGCGGTTTCTGGATGTTCGCCCTCGGCTTTGTCGTCGGTGCCATTGCGCTGTTTGCGCTGGCGCTGTTTGCGAGTTTAAGGAATTTCTAGACGTCGTTCCGGGGCGCGCCAACGGGTCGCGCGAATGCCCGCCCGGTGACAGGCTTCGCGCGAACTACGATGTGCAATTGCACATCGGAGAATCTCGAGATTCCCCGATGTGCAATTGCGCATCTGAGGTCTGGTGCTGGCGCACCATCCCGGAATGACTATAATAATTTGGTGCGCTTTAATTGCTGGATCCGCAATTCGCCATCGATGCCCCGCACGGTCTGCTCGCACCGCCAGGCGTTGCCGTCGCGTTCGATGGTGAGCAGATTATAGGCGGCGGCCGGATGGCGGCCGCGCGCGAGCGCGGAAGCCGCGGGCACCCCGATCCCCGGTATTTGACCATTCGGTCCGTCGAACCACATCGTCGAATGAATGTGATCGTGCCCGTGCAGGATCAGCTCGACGCCATACCGCTTGAGCAATGCGAGCAGCACGTGAGAGTCGGTGAGCCGCTTGGGGCGCGAATCCGACCGCAGCGGATGATGTACCAGCAGCACACGAAAGGCCTGCTCGGCGGACAGTTCGATCAGGATAGGTTCGAGCGCATCAAGCTGGGCGCGCCCGAGCCTTCCCGTCGCCATGAACGGCGCTGTCGGCACGGCCGAGGTGAGCCCGATCAGCGCCAAGGGCCCGCGACGACGCAGAAACGGAAAGGTGCCGCTGCCGTTGGAGGCGCCGTCGCCGCGCAAATAATCGCAAAACACCTCGGCAAACCGATGTTGGGTAGCGCGAACATAGGCGTCATGATTGCCGGGAATGGCCGTCACCCGATCCGGCGGGCCGACGCCTTTCAGCCAGGTCAGCGCCGGCGCAAACTCCGCCTCGATCGCGAGGTTTACGACATCGCCGGTCATCGCCACGTGATCGGGTCCTTGTGCCTGCATGTCCGACACCAGCGCATCGAGCACCTCGCGCCGATAATATTTGCGGCGGTTGCGGGTCCAGTTGAGATAGCCGAGGACGCGCTTGCCGGCGAGTTCGCCAAGCCGCGGTGGGGGCAGCGGCGGCAGATGCGGGTCCGAGAAATGGGCGAGGGTGAACGCGGCCATCACATGCGCCCTGTCGGTGTCCGTCTGAAGTGCGCGATCATCCCGTGGTTTCCCCCCCAAAAATCCTGCCAAGAATCCTGCCAACGATCCTGGCATGTATTGGCAAGCGGACCGCGATCGCGCAAGGATCAAAAGTGATATCGATTATCCGGTAGTTCGATGGCGGCCAATACGACACACTTGCGAAGGAGGTTCGAGCCGCACTTGCGGCAAATCTTTCATCTGTATTGGCGAATCGCCCGCGGGATGACTTTGGGGGTCCGCGCGGTCGTACTGGACGACAGCAACAGGGTGTTCCTGGTCAAGCACAGCTATGTCTCCGGCTGGCACTTGCCGGGCGGCGGCGTTGAGACCGGCGAGAGCTTTAGCGGCGCGCTGAGGCGCGAACTCCAGGAGGAGGGGCGCATTGAATTGACCGGCGAGCCCGCCCTGCACGGCCTGTTCTTCAACAGCCATGTTTCCCGCCGCGACCATGTCGCGGTCTACATCGTGAGGCATTTTCGTCAGGATCATCTACCCGAACCGAACCGCGAGATTGTCGCCTGCGGCTTCTTCGCGGCCGAAGCGCTGCCGGCCGGGACGACCCTGGGCACGCGGCTGCGGATATCGGAAGTGCTCGAGGGCAGGGCGCCCATCGCGACATGGCGCTAGCAAGAATTGGCGCTACCAAGAATTGGCGTTAGCAAGACTTAACTTTAAGAATCGGCGTTAGGATTAGCTGTGCTGGTCAGTTTTTTCACATCATCGAATGCATCCGACGAAAGCAAGATGAAGACCGTGAGAATCCTCTGCGGTCTGTTCTGCTTTCTGGTGCTGGCCAGCAACGTCTGGTCGATGTCGCGCTGGAGCGAGGCGCGCGGCGTCTATGACGATATCTGCTATCTGCGGCAGGCGCATCTGTTTCAGCGGTTCGGGCTAAAGGGTTTTGACACCGACATTTCCCGCGATGACGATCGGTACCTCGCCTCAAAACTGAAGGAGATCGGCTTTCCCTCCTGGAGCGATGTTTCGACGGCTCCCTGTCACACCCCAATGCCCGCGGCCAACAAGCTCGTGATACAATATCCGCCCGGCACCGGCCTGGTGCTGGCGCTATTTCCGCCCGGATTTCAGGTCGTGCCGCTGTATGTCGTTGCAACGACCATTGTGTTCGGCTTTGCACTGCTCGGCATTTTGTACGCGCGTTCGACCTCGTCGATCTTCCTCGTCGGCGGCTTTGGCTGTCTTGCCATCTATCTGATGATCAATCCGGCGAAGGCAAGCTATTCGATAGCGCCCACGATGGTCGTGTGCGCATTGGCGGGTTTCCTGACCGCAAAACTCTTTTTCAGCTCGCGGCGTCACAAAATCCTTCTGACGATGCTGCTTGGCCTGTGCATCGGTCTTTCCGTCAATTTCAGGCTGCCCAACCTGTTCTTGTCGGCCGGATATTTGCTGTTTCTCCTTGCTTCGTTCGCACGCATGCGAAACAAGGAGGCGCTGCTGCAAGGCGCCTTGTTCGCCCTGGCGTTTCTGATCGGGATGGCGCCGACGCTGCTGGCAAACGCGATCAACGCCGGCAGTCCGTTCGCCACGACCTATGGCGGCGTCGATGTGGTGCCGCCCGAATTCAGCCTTGGGATCATCTGGCAATACATCGCCGACATGCAATTCGTGCTGCTCGCCCTGGCGATCGGGTGGACCGGCTGGATTCTGCGTTCGCAGAGCGAGAGCGGCATCCGGCAGGTTGCCTTGGTCACGGCTGTAAATTTACTGGTGAATCTGGCCTTCTTTGCAAGCCACCCGATCTTCACGCCGTATTATACGATTCCCATCGCCATGCTTTCATTGTGGAGCCTGCTGTTCGCTTCCCTGATGCGGCCGGCGGAAGTAGTGGACGATGCCCCGCTTGAGCGGGCGGCAAGAGCCTGATCATGCTATGGACCGTTTGAGTCGGCTGGTTTCCACGGACGGGCGCTTTTTGCAAATGACACCATCATCGCCGCGGGTTGCCGTTTTGGTGCCGTGCTTCAACGAGGAGGCGGCGGTCGCAACGGTCGTCGCCGATTTTCGTAGAGCGCTGCCGTCGGCCCGGATCCTTGTCTACGACAATAATTCGTCGGACCGGACCGCCGCGGTCGCGCGCGAGGCGGGCGCCGAGGTGCGCAGCGAACGCCGTCAAGGCAAGGGCCATGTGGTCCGGCGCATGTTCGCCGATGTCGATGCCGATATCTATGTGTTGGTCGATGGCGATGCGACCTATGATGCGCCGAGCGCGCCGGGCATGATCGATGTGCTGGTCTCCGAACACCTCGATATGGTCGTCGGCTTTCGCGTCGATCACTCCGAAGCTGCCTACCGGCGCGGCCATCGCACCGGCAACCGGATGCTGACCAGCTTCCTCTCACAGGTTTTCGGCCAGGCCTTCAAGGATATTCTCTCCGGCTATCGCGTGTTCTCGCGCCGCTTCGTCAAATCCTTCCCGGTGCTGTCCGACGGATTCGAAATCGAAACCGAGCTGAGCGTTCATGCGCTCGAGCTGGCGCTTCCGGTCGCCGAGGTCGAAACGCCTTATTATCCGCGGCCGGAGGGATCGTTCAGCAAGCTGAACACCTGGCGCGACGGTTTGCGGATTCTCGGCACCATCTTGAAGCTCTACCGGTCGGAAGAGCCGTTGCGCTTCTTTGGCGCGATCGGGATCTTTCTGGCGCTGGTATCGATTGGCATCGCTATTCCTGTCGTCGTCACCTATCTCGAGACGGGTCTCGTTCCCCGGCTGCCCACCGCGGTGCTGTCGATGGGCCTGATGATCGTGGCGTTGTTGTCGGCGTCGTCCGGACTGGTACTGGATACGGTGACGCGCGGCCGCCGCGAAATGAAGCTGCTGGCCTATCTGTCGCAGCCTTCCGTTAACCCGAAATGAAGCGGCACTGATTTGGCCGGCGCCGGTGATGGACCGCGCCGCCGCCAGATGCTATCCCGCGCTTCGACATGGATGAGCTCTCCCTGACGATATTGCCCGAGACGGCGAACGACGCGCAGGCCATCGAGCGCCTGCACCAGCGCACGTTCGGTCCCGGCCGCTTCGTGCTCAGCGCTTACCGGCTTCGCGAGCAGCATGTCGACCATCTGCCCGAGCTGTCGTTCACCGCCCGCATCGGTACGCTGCTGGTGGGCTCGGTACGCCAGTTACCGATCTGCGTCGGCGACACGCCGGCGCTGCTGTTGGGACCGCTCACGGTCGAGCCGCCGTTCCGCAAGCGCGGCGTCGGCCGCGCGCTGTTGGACCGCGCGCTGAAGGAAGCCAAGGCGAAGGGCCATCGCCTTGTGCTCCTGGTCGGCGACGAGGCCTATTATGGCCGCCTCGGATTCAAGATCGTGCCGAAAGGACGTGCGGCGATGCCAGGCCCGGTCGATTACAATCGTTTGCTGGTTGCCGAACTCGCTGACGCCGCATTCGACGGCGTGACCGGCGCGATCAGGCCCGATTGGCGCAAGGCGCGGTAAAGCTCTTTCTCCGGCGCTACCGCCCCTCGCGCAGCCAGGTCGCGGCGAAGCCGCCGAGCAGCAGCAGCAGGCCGATTAGCCCTGCGAATATCGGCAGCACGCCGACGCCCTTGACGACGCTGGCGTCGCGCATTTTCACGCCCATCCAGCCGTCACCATGGAATACGCTCGACGCGCGCACCGCTACGATGCGCGGAAGATCGATGCTGGCGCCGTCCACCACGCGTCGCGCGTCGCCGCCGGTCGCCTGCGCCAGGGGCTTTAACGTGTCGGGCGTCGAGGTGACTTCGGAAAATTCCTTGGGGTTGGTCGGGCCGACATTGATCAACGCCTTCAGCGTGCCGTCGGTGGCCTGCCACAGCCCGAGCTCGTTCGCGGGCAACGTCGCGCGCCATTCACCGGGTTCGCCCTCGCTCAGGGTCAACTCGCGCGTCGCGCCGGAAGGAGAGGTCACCGTTACCGGTGCAACGCTGTCGGCCATGGTCTGCCGCACCACCACGAGATCATGGCCCTGCACCTGCATCCGCAGCGCTTCCTCGTCGAGGTCAGGCTGCTTCATCAGCCAGTGCGACATCCGCCGCAGCAGATCGAGGTGCGGTCCGCCGCCTTCGTAGCCGCGCGCCCACAGCCAGATGTGATCGGACAACAACAGCGCGACGCGGCCTTCGCCAAACCGCGACAGCAGCAGCAGCGGTTTGCCGTCGGCGCCGGTCATGACCGGCGGGTTGATCGCGTTCTTGGTATCGACCGTGCGGAAGAACCGGCTCCAATGCGGCGGCTCGGCGGCAGCGCCCTCCAGCCCGCGCGTCACCGGGTGGCGTTTGCCGGCGTCGGAAAGATGCGCGTAGTACGGCTTCTCGGTGACGCCAACCGGTTCGGCCGGCAGCACCGAATCCAGCGGCGTTCGCCAGATGCTGGTGGTCGACGCATAATCCGGGCCCGCCGACACCAGCACTGCGCCGCCGGCGCGTACATAGCGCGCGATGTTGTCGAAATAGGCGATCGGGAGCACGCCCTGTCGCGCGTAGCGGTCGAAGATGATCAACTGGAATTCGTTGATCTTCTGCTGGAATAATTCGCGGGTCGGAAACGCGATCAGCGACAGTTCATTGATCGGCGTGCCGTCCTGCTTTTCCGGGGGGCGCAGAATCGTGAAATGCACGAGATCGACGCTGGCGTCGGACTTCAGGAGGTTGCGCCAGGTGCGCTCGCCGGAATGCGGCTCGCCCGAGACCAAGAGCACCCGCAATTTGTCGCGCACGCCGTCGATCGCGACCACCGCGCGGTTATTGACCGGCGTCAGTTCGCCTTCGAGCGGCGAGGCCTCGATCTCGACAATGTTCGGTCCGGCATGCTTGATGTCGATATCGACACTGGAGGTCTGGCCGCTCTGCAGCGTCCGTTCGCTGATGGTCTCGCCGTCGCGGCGTATCGTGATTTTTGCGCGCTCGCCGGTGACGCCCTGATCGTCCAGCCGATAGGTGATGGTCTGCGTTTGGCCGACGATGCCGAAACGGGGCGCGGCCGAAATCGCAATGCGGCGGTCGCGCTCGCCCTTGGCCCCGGTAATCAGCGCATGCACCGGCGCCTGAAATCCGACCGCCGCGGCATTCGGCGGGATGTCATGCACGCGCCCGTCGGTGATCAGGAAGGCGCCGGCGACGCGATCGACCGGAACGTCTGACAGCACCGAAGACAGCGCGCCGAACAATTTGGTGCCGTCGGTTTCGCCGTCGGCCTGGCCGGCATCGACGACCCGCACTTCAAGCCCCCTGATCTTCTTCAAGGCATCGACCAGCGCTTCCTGCGCCTCTGCGGTTTCCTTGGTGCGATTGCCGAAATTCTGGCTGGGGCTCTTGTCGACCACGACGGCTACCACCGAAGACAACGGCTCGCGGTCCTCGCGGGTGAAGGAAGGATTGGCCAGCGCCAAGGCGATCAGCGCCAATGCGCTCACGCGCACCGCAGCACCTCGCGAACGGCCGAGCAGCAACAGTGCCGCGATCACGACAATGGCTGCCACCGCGAGCCAGAGCACGAGCGAGGGAACCAGCGGCGTAAACGCGATGCCATACTGCATGTTATTGTCCGAGCCGTTCGATCAGCGCCGGCGCGTGCACCTGATCGGCCTTGTAGTTGCCGGTCAGCGTGTACATCACGATGTTGACGCCGGCACGGAAGGCGAATTCGCGCTGCTTCGGCTCGCCCGGGGTGAGCGGCAGCATCGGCTGGCCATCGGGGCGAATCGCCCAGGCGCCGGCCAGATCGTTCGAGGTGATGATGATCGGCGAGACGCCATCACCACCCCGGGCCGGGCGTTGCGAGGCGGCCTCATCGTCATCCTCGCGCGGCAGCGTTTCGACCCAGGTTTGTCCGCTGGTGAAGCGCCCGGGGAAATCGCGCAGCAGGTAGAAGGTTTTGGTCAAGACATGCTCGCGCGGCACCGGCTCAAGTTCGGGAACGTCGAGCGCGGACAGGATGTCGCGCAGCGCCTGCATGCCCGGCGTCTGCGATGCGCCATTTTCGCTCGGGGAGGCCTCGATGGCGTCGCGCGTGTCGAACAGCACGGTGCCGCCCTGTTTCATGTAAGCGTCGATACGGTTGATGGCGTCCTGCGGCGGTTTCGCCGCGCCCGGTACGATCGGCCAGTAGATCAGCGGGAAGAACGCCAGTTCATCATGCGCCGGATCGACCCCGACGGGCTCGCCGGCTTCCAGCGCCGTGCGCTGCGCGAGAAACAGCGTCAGTCCCGACATGCCCGCCTTGACGATGGAATCCACATCCGCATTGCCGGTGACGACATAAGCGAGCCGGGTTTGCGACACCGCCTTCAGCGCAAAATCGTCATTGCTTTCGGTGCTTTCGGCGCGGAGCTGCGAGGGCACAGCCATCGTCGCGGTGAGGGCAATAGCAAGCACAAGGGCTGCAGGTGCGGCGCGGCGGCGCAGTAGCGCGGCGAGGCCGCCGCCAAGCAGCGCGACGATGATCGCGTCGATCAGGAACAGGGCCAGCGAGGCCGACAACAGGATGCCCCTGAGATCGCGCGGCTCGGCATTGGTATAGCTTGCGCGCCGCGCTTTAAGCGGCGAGATATCGAGCGGCGCGATGCGATCGGCTGCCGCCAATGCATTCACGGCCAGCGGTCCGTCCGCCGGGCCGTAGAATCCCGGCGGATGGTCCGGCGTTGCCCGGTCGCGGAAATCAGCCGGCAACGGCCTTGCGGCCGCAGGCGGCGGGCCGAACGCGCCAAAACCGTCGAGGATGTGCAGCGGTGCCACCGTTTCCGCATTCGTGCCCGTCGCGACGCCCGCACCGGGATTCGAGGTATAGCCGGACATATCGACGATCCGCCGCAGCATCTCGACGAAGGTGCCCGACATCGGCAGATCCGACCAGCGCATATCGGCGCTGACATGAAACAGGCTTACCATTCCCTTGCCGCGATGCTCGCCGGTTACCAGCGGCGTTCCATCTTCCAGCGAGGCCCAGCTCTTGGTCGCGAGCACAGCATCCGGCTCGGCGAGCACTTGCCGGTTGACGGTGACGTCCTTGGGCACCGCGAGGCCGGCGAAAGGACCATCGGCCGTGAACGCGGCCAGATGCTGCGGTTTTTCCCAGGTCAAACTGCCACCGAGGCTGCGTCCGCCGCGCCTGAGCTTGACCGGCACCAGATCGTCGTCGGCCTGTGCCAGGCGCGGGCCGGCAAAGCGCACCAGCACCCCGCCTTGCTCGATCCAGACGGTGAGACGTTCGCGGATTTCCGGCGACAGCGTGCCGACGTCGGCCAGTACGATCATCGGTAATTTCTGGTTGAGGAATTGCGTGATCGCCTGTTGCGGCGCGACGCCGCGATCGCCCAGTCGCACATCGGCGAACGGTCCGAGCGCGCGGGCGAGATAGAAGGTCGGCGCCAATAGCGGCTGAGCGGTGTCGCTGGTCGATCCCGTGGCGATCCCGATCGCGCGCCGGCGCCATCTTTTGTCGAGCAACTGCACCGCGCCGGCGGATCGCTCGCCTGCGATCTCAAGGCGCGCGATGTCGTTGCGCAGCTCGACCGGAAGGTCGAACGCGGCTTCCGCCTCCTGGGCCTGCGGCGCGAAGGCGTAATGGGCTTCCCCGATCGGCGAGCCCTTGGCATCGATCGCGCGCACGATTCCGGCGGCAATGCCGGTATCGGTGCGCAGCACCTTCACCGTCATTTTTGCGGCGGCATTTTCCGCCGCGACCAGCGCCAGCGGCGATGAGGTGCCGCCTTCAAAAACCGTCAAGGCGCGATCCCCGATCGTCTTGCCGAGCGCTTCAATGAACTCCGGACCGCGTCCGGTGTCGACGCCGTCGGACAGCCAGACGATTTCACAATCGCCGGTCGCTTTCAGGAAACGCTCGATAGCAGGGTTGGTTTCTATCCGCTCGACCGCATAGGGTTTGGGCGCAAGCTGGCGCAACGCCACCCTTGCTGCGCCCGCCGGCATGACGGTGACGTCACGCGTTTGCTCCGAAAGCGGCACGATCGCGACCCCGCGCCGGTCGCTGTCGGCGTTCGCAATCAATTCATCCGCGGTGCGCAGGCGGGTGTCCCAGCTCGAGGCAGAGCTCCAGCCGTCATCGAGCAGGATCAAAAGCGGCGTGGTCTTGCCGGCCAACCCGGTTTGCGGATTCCAGACCGGTCCCGCGGCCGCCAGGATGACAAGCGCCGCGGCCATCAAGCGCAACGCCGTCAGCCACCACGGCGTGCGGGAAGGCGTCTCTTCCTTGGGCGCGATGTCGAACAAAAGACGGGTCGGCGGAAATTCGATGCGCCGCGGCCGCGGCGGCATCACCCGCAACAGCCACCACAACACCGGCAGGCTGAGAAGGCCCAGGAGCAGCAGCGGTTCCGCGAAGCTTAGGGGGAGACCCGCGATCATGCGCTGCGCCCCGCTTTGACAGTTACGCCGCCGATGCCGGTCTTGCTCACCACCATGCCGCCATGCAGGAACAGCAGCAGTTCGGCCGCCGAACGGCTCGTGGTGTGGGTCGAGAACAGCCAGTCGAGCTTGTTGGTCTCTTCACGGATCTGGTCGCGATGAAGTGCTACGCGCGCGATATAGTCGTCGGCCCATCGTTCCGCGCGGCCCGCGGTGACGATGCCAAGGCCTTCCGGTTCGACGAATTCGATCCGGCCGGAATAGGGGAAGTCTTCTTCGGCCGGATCGACGACCTGCACCAGCGCGCCGTGCGCGCCCGATGCCGACAGGCCCGCCAGCATGCTTCTGATTTCAAGAATCGGCGACCAGAAGTCCGACAGCACCACGATTTCGGCCAGCGCCGAGGGTACGAAGGACGGCGGCAGGCTGAGGCGGTCGGCGTCGTCGTGCAGCATCGCCTGCGCCATCTTGTCGATGACGCTGCGGCTTGCGGTCGGGCCCATCAGGCCGGGAATGCCGACGCGCTCGCCGCCCGCGACCAGGAGTTCGGCCAATGCAAAGGTCACGATCAGCGCGCGTTCGAGCTTGCTGTCGCGTGCCCCTTTCGATGCGAAAGCCATCGACGGCGAACGGTCCGGCCACAGCCACACCGTGTGCGCGGCCTCCCATTCCTGCTCGCGGACGTAGAGATGATCGTCGCGCGCCGAACGCCGCCAGTCGACGCTCTGCGACGGCTCGCCAGATACGAAGCGACGGTACTGCCAGAAACTTTCGCCGGCGCCGGCGCGGCGGCGGCCGTGCAGGCCGTGAATGACGTTGGCGGCGATGCGGCGGGCCTCAAGCACGAGACGCGGCAGCGATGCGG
>JBATYU010001212.1:0-3942 GCA_049674245.1 Bradyrhizobium sp.
GCGCGATCGCGATGATCAAGAAGGGCGCGCTGGTGGACAAGACGAAGAACTAAAAGGCCCAGGCTGGTTCCTGCCAGCGGAACGGAAAATTAAGGCCTGATCGGCATATTCAAAAGCGAGAGCGCGAGAGGCGTTCTCGCTTTTTTTGTCGACCCAGATTGCGACCTCATCCAGTCCCCAAGTCGCAGCGAGCCGCCGCAAACGATGCGAGCGCCGCGGTCGGAACAAGAACTGACGCTTCAACCATATTCTTCGTGTGAGCCAGCCCAAGTGAAATCCTTGGGCTAAAAAGCCTTGCAGGTTCAGATTCAAAGCGCCGGCGTTTAACCCGGATTCTCGTCCCCGGTACCGGTCGCAAAAAAGCGTTGAGCGCGCCTCGGTGACACGAATTGAGACCTCATCCAGATTCTTGCGTGGCGATCGGCGGTCTTCTCCAATACCGATCGCATTGACCGCGACTTCATCGCGTCGCGACCTGGAATGACCGGTCGTCCATTGGGCGTCCTGACTTGGCTGGCCTTGAATCGAGACTCGCGTCCGTCGTCCGCGCATCGACGTTAATAATATGAACGCAATATTAACGGATGCGAAGCAAGGATGGGCCCGATGCCGGTCGCAGCGCGGGTTTGGAATGCAGGGAAATTATCGAAAACTGGTCCCGTCGCCGGGATGGTCGCTGGCGGGGCTTGGCCTGGTGTTTTCGGCCGCGACAATCGTTCTGTTTCTCACCGATCTGGAAACCCGCTATCGGGACCGCATCGCGGGTGCAAAAACCGATGCCCAGAGTTTTGCGACAGTTCTTGCCGCGCACACGGCACTGATCTTTGAAGACGTCGATCGTGTCCTGCTTGAGGCGGCGGCGATCCGTGCAAAGTACACCGAACCCGGCGCGGCCAATGCTGCGCTTCGGCAGCTGCAAAAGAGCTCATCCGTCCTTGTCGCGGTCGGATGGACCGATGCGTCGGGGCAATTGATCGCTCACTCCTATGACCACGCGCCACCACGCAGCAACATATCCGAGATGTCGCATTTCATCGCCCAGCGCGATGCCGCCGACGATCGGCTGTTCATTTCGCCACCCTATCGTTCGGTGGCCAGCGATAAATGGTTCACGGCGGCATCGCGGCGGCTTAGCAACGCCGACGGCAGCTTCGCAGGCGTGGTAACCGCGCCCATCGATCAGTCCTATTTTCTCAAGATCTTTGGCTCGATCGATCTCGGCAAAGGCGGCACCGTCCTATTGTTACACCGCGAGGGAACGATTCTCGCACGGGAGCCCGAGAACCACGACGCACTTGGAAAATCCTTCGTGGACTCTCCGCTCCTCAAGAAATATTTGCCGATGTCGGAGACGGGCTCTTACGAAATAAAGAGCATCGTTGACGGCGTGGATCGGGTGGCAGGCTACAAGGCAGTGCCGGGCTTGCCGCTGGTTTTGTTGGTGAGCTACGCCCGTAGTGAGATGCTGGCGCCGTGGTACCGGCATCTCTATATATTCGGTTCGCTGGTCGTTGCGATCGTCTCCATCATTCTATTTGGCACCTTCGTCCTGGTTCGGCAGACCAACGCTCTCGCGGCCCAAACGCGGGCTTTGGCGAACACAAATACGCGTTTCGATATCGCCATCAGCAACATGTCGCAGGGCCTCTGCCTGTTCGATGCGAAAAAGCGACTGGTGATTTCGAATCGCCGCTATCAGCAGATGTACAATCTGCCGGACGAACTGGTCCGGCCGGGCACGCCACTGCGCCGGATCTTGCAACACTATGTCGATCGCGGCGAAACCAGCGATCTGACCGTCGATCAGCACGTCGAGTTGATGCCGACGGAGGCAAAACAGAATTACCAACCGGCCGATGGCCGCCGGATATTCATTCAACGCAAACCGCTGCCCGATGGCGGCTGGGTCGCGACCCACGAAGATGTCACCGAGCAGAAACGAAGCGAGCAACTGTTGGCCGAGAAGGCCGCCGAGCTCGAGGCGATGAACGTCCGCTTCGACATCGCGCTCAACAACATGTCCCAGGGGCTTTGCATGTTCGATGCAGAGCAGAAGGTCGTGGTTTCCAATGCGCGTTATGGCGACATCTATCATCTCGACCGCGATCAGATAGGACCGGGAACAACGCTGGCGCAAATTCTCGAATACCGTCGCGAAAAGGGCACCAATTTCTTGGGCGTGGAGGCCGATGCCTATCTCACGCAAAATGTGAAGAATAGAAAGGAAGTCTACGAGCTCGCCGATGGGCGCGTGGTCGCGATCGCCCGTCATATGATGGCTGACGGCAGCTGGCTTGCCACGGACGAGGACATCACGGAACGGGCTCGCAATGAAGAGCGGATCGCCTACCTTGCGCAACACGATTTGCTGACTGGCCTGGCGAACCGCGCGGTGTTCTCAGAGAAGCTCGAAGATGCCGCAAAGAGGCTGCAGCGTCATGGCACCACTTTCACCGTGCTGATGCTCGACCTCGACAAGTTCAAGAATGTGAACGATACGTTGGGGCATCCGGCCGGCGATCAGTTGCTGGTCGAAGTCGCGCAGCGGCTCAAGTCCTCGCTTCGCGATACCGATGTCTTGGCCCGTCTGGGCGGCGACGAATTCGCCATCATCCAGGAAAACGAGAAGAACCAGAGCGAAGGCGCCATCGCGCTGGCGCTCAGGATCGTCAGGCTTATCGAAAAACCGTTCGACCTCAATGGCAACAGGGTCGGCGTCGGGGCCAGCATCGGAATTGTCTTCGCGCCCGAGCACGGCACCGATGCCGAGACGCTGCTGCAAAAGGCGGACCTGGCGCTTTATGCCGTGAAGTCCAGCGGGCGCAACGACTTCCGGGTATTTCAATCCGAATTGACCGCGGCCGCCGACATACAGAAGTCGATGGAAGGCGAGTTGCGCGAGGCGATATCGCACAACGAATTCGAATTGCACTATCAGCCTGTGATCGATATCCGCACGCGCCGCATTTGCGGCGTAGAGGCATTCGTGCGCTGGCATCATCCGTCGAGAGGACTTCTCACTCCCAATCAATTCCTCCCGCTTGCGGAATCGACGGGCTTGATGCTGCCGCTGGGAGGATGGATTCTGCAACAGGCGTGCATCGATGCCGCCGCCTGGCCGGCGCACATCAAGGTTGCCGTCAACATCGCAGCCGCTCAATTCAGCAAGGGGAATCTCCTCGACCTGGTACTGTGCGCACTGGTCGATTCCGGTCTTTCGCCGGAGCGGCTGGAACTGGAAATCGCCGATACCTCGCTATTCGAGAACAACCGGGCGGCGCATCTGCAGGCGATCAGGCAACTGAAGAATCTCGGTGTCTCGATTGTGCTCGACGATTGCGGAGCGGGATATTCCTCGGCAAGCTACCTGACGGGCTTTCCATTCGACAAGATCAAGATCGACAGGTCGGTCACGCAAGGGCTCGCAAGCCGCCGAGATTGCGCGGCGGTCGTCGCGTCCGTGCTCGCCTTGGCGCGCGGCCTCGATATCGCGACCGCGGCCAAGGGAGTCGAGAACAGCGAGCAGTTCGAGGCCTTGCTGTCCGCAGGGGTCGACTTCGCGCAAGGTTATCTGTTCGGCCGGCCGGTTCCGCATTTCGAGCTTGATCTCGATGCCTTGGTTCCGTCGACCAGAAACGTCGCGTGAGCCTCGTGCAATGCGCCTGATATTTCCCGCAGCAGATTGCGGTTCCAAGCCATGAACGCACAGGAAAGTCTTATTGATGAACTGGAGAGCGTGCTGGCGCGCAACGACCTGTCGAGGCGCGCCGAAGTCCTGCGGTGCGTCACCGATCTTTTCATCCAGGGCTCGGGCAAGTTTTCCGACGAACAGATCAACCTGTTCGACGATGTCATGGGCAAGCTCGTCGAGGACATTGAACTTGCCGCGCGTGCCGCCCTCGGCGACCGGCTCGCCCGGGTCCCCGACGCGCCGGGCGGGGT
>JBATYU010001213.1:0-8940 GCA_049674245.1 Bradyrhizobium sp.
CGGGCGTGAACTGGATGCGTTTGGCGTCAAGGCCAAGGGTGATGCCGAGCGTCTCCACGAGCTTGGTCTTGGCAAGGCCCGGCACGCCGATCAGAAGCGCGTGACCGCCGGACAGGATCGTCACCAGCGTATTTTCGATCACCCGTTCCTGGCCGAAGATAACGGTTCCGATCGCTTCCTTGGCCGCGCGGACCTGACCCGAGACCTGTTCGGCCGAGCGGACGATCACATCCTCGAGTTTTTCTACACTGTCCGCCATTTGTTGCTCCTTGCCTGCAACGCCCGATTGCGTCGTCATGCCATGAAAGCCATGCTAAACTTATGCGAAGGCCAATACTTATGCGAAGACCATGTATTCGTTGAGTTAAACTATCCCCACTTTATCGGCATTTCGGGATATGAGGCATATGAACTGCATCACGATGTGGCGACCTGACCCGGTTTTCTCGCGGGGAACTCCGCAGCGATCTACGGAGCAGGTCTTGCAGCAATCGTGCCAAATCCAGGCAATCAAGCGTTAAGGCAAACAATGGCGAAGCAAGGGCAGACCACGACTAACCTTGAAGGCCTGACAACAGCTGCGCGGGAAGCGACAAGCGCTACGCCTGCCGGAAAGGGCTTGCCTCCGGTGCACCTGTGGAATCCGCCGTTCTGCGGCGACCTCGACATGCGAATCGCCAGCGATGGTACGTGGTTTTACATGGGTACGCCAATCGGCCGGCCGGCGCTGGTCAGGCTTTTTTCGACCATCTTGAAGCGCGAGGACGGCAAGCACTTTCTCGTGACGCCGGTCGAGAAGGTCGGCATCCGCGTCGACGATGCGCCGTTTCTTGCAGTCGAGATGCGCAAGGAAGACGACGATCGCGGCCGGCTGTTGCGCTTCCGGACCAATGTCGACGACTGGGTGAGTTGCGATTCGGCGCATCGGCTACGGTTCGAGGCCGCCGCCGACGGGGGTCTCACGCCCTACCTCCACGTCCGCGCCGATTTATGGGCCAAGGTAACGCGGGCGCTCTATTACGATCTGGTTGACATCGGTGAGGAGCGGGTAGTCGATGGTCGGGAGATGTTCGGGGTCGCGTCGTCAGGCGAATTCTTTGCGATGGCGGATGCGGCGCAGGTGAGGGCCGCGCTTTGAACGAGCCGCTGGTGAAGACCGTCCCCGCCTCTTCGGCTGAGTTTTTCGAGCGGGCCCGCGCGAGGCTGCGCTTCGACGTTCCGCCCGGCCTCTCCGATCCCAACATCGTTCCGCCAAGCGGCGATCCCGGCACCGATCGAATGCTTCAGATCATCGCCCGGGAACAGCCGCTCCGCCCGGCGGCCGTCCTGATTCCGGTGGTGGACCATCCGCAGCCGACGGTGCTCTTGACGCAGCGATCGGCGCATCTCAACGATCACGCCGGCCAGATTTCCTTTCCAGGCGGCAAGATCGATGCGACCGATGCCTCGCCGCTCGATGCCGCGCTGCGCGAGGCCTATGAGGAGGTCGGCTTGAAGCACGAATTCGTCGATCCGATCGGTTATCTCGATCTCTATGGCACCGGCTTCGGATTCCGCATCCTGCCGACGGTTGCGCGGGTAAGGCCCGGCTTCAAGCTTACCGTCAACCATTCGGAAGTCGACGACACCTTCGAGGTGCCGCTCGCCTTCCTGATGGACCCCGCGAACCATCAGGTGCACAGCAAGGAATTCCGCGGCATGACGCGCTCGTACTATGCCATGCCATTCGCGCAGCACTACATCTGGGGCGCGACCGCGGGTATCCTGCGGGTGCTTTACGAGCGGATCTATCTGTCATGATCCGCCCGGCGCTGACCGAAATCGGAATCTTCGCAATTCCATTTGCGGTCTATGTGTTGTTCCTGATCGCGACGCGCTCCGGGCTCTTGGTGCAATCTTCCTGGCCGATCCAGCTCGTCGCCAAGCTCGCGCTCGGCTCGCTGCTCCTGATGCTCGCAAGCTTCATCCTGCTCGCGCATTTTTCCGGCGCTTCGCCGAATTCGACCTACGTTCCCGCTCATATCGAGAACGGCAGGCTGGTTCCCGGAGTCGAGAAATGACCAATGCGCACGTGATAGCGCCCTGGCTCAGATCCGGTCCGGCTGCCCGCGTGCTTGAACTGCTAAATAGGGACGGCGAGGAAGCCCGCGTGGTCGGCGGCGCGGTCCGCAACACGCTGATGAAAATTCCGACCGGCGATATCGATATCGCGACATCAGCGCTGCCCGTTGAAGTGATCCGGCGCGCCGCTGCCGCCGGCATCAAGAGCGTGCCCACCGGCATCGCGCACGGCACCGTGACGCTGGTCGTCGACGCCCAGCCGTTCGAGGTCACGACGCTTCGCGAGGACGCCGAGACATTCGGCCGCAAGGCCAAGGTCGCATTCGGCCGCGACTGGGCCGCGGACGCCGCGCGGCGCGACTTCACCGTCAACGGCTTGTCGGTCGATGCCGACGGCGTCGTCTATGATTACGTCGGCGGTCTCGACGACATCGCCGCAAGGCGCGTGCGTTTTATCGGCGATCCCGACAAGCGGATCGCGGAGGACTACCTGCGCATTCTCCGCTTCTTCCGCATTCACGCCGCCTATGGTACGGGCGAGCCTGACCGCGCCGGATATCTGGCCTGTATTGCCGGACGCGCCGGCCTTGCGGCTTTGTCGGCGGAGCGCGTGCGCATGGAGGTGCTGAAGCTCCTGGTCGCCGACGGTGCGGCGGCTGCCGTATCGGCGATGACTGACGCAGGATTGTTGCTGCCGATTTTCGGCGGCATTGCATACATCGGGCCGTTTTCCGGCATGACAGCGGCGGAGCGCCTGCTCGGATTGAAGCCGGACCCGATCCGCCGCCTCGCTGCGCTGGCGGTCGCCGTCACCGAAGATGCCAGGCGGGTCGCGGTGCGGTTGCGGCTCACCAATGCGGAAGCAAGGGCGCTCGATTCCATGGGACACCGCTGGTGGCGGCTCGACGGCATGGACGAGGCGAGGGCGCGGCGGCGGCTCTATCGGCTGGGCGAGGATTTCTATCGCAACCGCTTGCTGCTGGCGTGGGCGCGCTCAGGAGGCAATACCGACGATGGGCGCTGGCGTGAGCTTGCGACGCTCCCGCAACGCTGGAGCGCGCCGAAATTTCCGCTGAAGGCGGCCGATTTCATCGCGCGCGGAATGGCCGAGGGCCCGGCGCTCGGCCAGGCGCTTGCGCTCGCCGAAGACGCCTGGCTCGCCGCGGATTTCCCGCGCGAGGCGACAGCACTCGCGGCGATCGCCGATCAGGCGGTGGCAAGGCTTAACCAGCGATAGCAGGCCGTGAACATTCTTTCAGGTCTTCTTGCAGGCTTTGCCGACATCTCGCCGTTGCAACTCCTGTTGGTCGCCGGCGTGGCGCTGTTTGCCGCCGTGGTCGGAGGGCTCGCCGGCTACGGCACCGGCGCGCTGATGCCGCTGGTATTGGTGCCGCTGATCGGCGCCGAACCGGTGGTGCCGATCATCGCGATCTCTGCCATCTTCGCCAATCTCGGCCGCGCGACCGCCTATTTCCGCTATGCCGATCGCCGCCGTGCGCTGATCGTGGTTCTGGCTGCCGCGTTCACGACCGCGCTCGGCGCTTACGGCTATACGCGGCTGAGCAACGCGGGTGCCGCGCTAGTGATCGGCTCGATGCTGATCTTGAGCGTGCCGCTGCGCCGCCTGCTCCGGCGTCGCGATGTCAGGATCGGCGACACCGGACTAGGCCTTGGCTCGGTGGGCTACGGCGTTGTCGTCGGCGGCACTTCGGGCTCGGGCGTGATCCTGCTGTCGTTGTTGATGGCCGCGGGGCTGGAAGGCGCCGCCGTGATCGCGACCGACGCGGTCATCTCGGTGGTCACCAGCCTGATCAAGATCTCGGTGTTCGGGCTTGCCGGCGTCGTCACCACGCAGGTGCTCGCCTTGGCGCTTCTGATCGGCGCGGTCGCGCTGCCCGGCGCGTTCCTCGCCAAGACCTTTGTCGAGCGCATGCCGGTTCATATCCACACCGCGATCCTGGATATCGCCGTGATCGCGGGCGGGGTGGTGATGATCTCGAGCGCCGCGCGAACGCTGTTCGGTTAGAGGACGTGCCGGCAACGCCATGCCACCGGGATCGGAACCCGGCGTCGCAAGCGAACTTTCAGGCAACCTGGTCTTTCTCGTAATCGTCTTCCTCAGTGTCGTCTTCTTCAGTGTCGTCTTCGACGTCCTCTTCCTCTTCTTCCCCGTCAACCGAATCGTCGATTCCCGCACGTTCAAGCACGGCAATCGGAAACGTCTCGCGAAACAGATCGCCATGATCGCCCATCCACAGGCATTCGACGCTGTCTTCGTTGACTTCTGCCACCGTGACTGGATGACCGCCGGATTTCAGCATGACGACATCGCCTGGTTTCAAATCCATGATCCGTTCCTTCACGTTGAATGACCGATTTGCATGCATATCGGCGTGTGATGACAGGGCGATCACGAAAGAGGCGTCCGCGCGATGTCGCCGACACAAAACTTGTGGTTTGCCTGTCGCGCGGATTTCGGGCGGAACTTCGACGGAAAAGGCTGCAATCTCAATATTGTTATGGTTGCTTTACGGCCACTTCACTTCCGGCGGCATCGACGACAGGATGGAATCGATATTGCCGCCGGTCTTCAACCCGAACAGGGTGCCGCGGTCGTAGAGCAGGTTGAACTCGACGTAGCGGCCGCGCCGGATCAACTGTTCTTCGCGGTCCGCCGCATTCCACGGCGTGTTGAAATTGGCGCGCACCAGCTCGGGATATACTTTTGCGAAGGCGCGGCCGACGTCTTGGGTAAAGGCGAAGTCGGCATCCCAGTTGCCGGAATTGTGATGGTCGTAGAAAATCCCGCCGATGCCGCGCGGCTCCTTGCGATGCGGCAGATAGAAATACTCATCGCACCATTTCTTGTATTTCTCGTAAGGGGCGACCGTCGAATGTGCGTCGCAGGCCTTTTTCATGGCCGCGTGAAAGGCCAGCGTGTCCTTATCCTGCTGGGTGCGGCGGCGGTCGAGCACCGGCGTAAGATCCGAGCCGCCACCGAACCACGTCTTCGTCGTCACGATGAAGCGTGTGTTCATATGCACGGCGGGGATGTGCGGATTGCGCAGATGCGCGATCAGCGAAATGCCCGAGGCCCAGAAACGGGGGTCGTCCGATGCCCCGAGCATCTGCCCGCGAAACTCGGGGGCGAATTCGCCGTGGACCGCGACCGTATGCACGCCGACCTTCTCGAACAAGCGCCCGTGCATCATCGACATCACCCCGCCGCCGCCGCCGGGCGCGCCGCTTGGATCGGTGCGCTCCCACGGCGTGCGCACGAAACGGCCGGAGCTGCCGGGATAGAGTGAAGCCGGCGCGTCGTCCTCGAGCTTCTCGAAGCTTGCGCAAATCTCGTCACGCAGCCGTTCGAACCAGCTTCGCGCCCGCGCCTTGCGATCATCGATTGCGGTCGTGTCCATCAGAAATACCTAATCCGTTGGCCCGTAATAGGTGCAGCTTTCGCTGCAACTGTCGCGGTGGACGCTCACCCGCGTGATTCGGCCGGCATGTTGAACCCGATCCCAGATGAAGCGCGAGATATTTTCCAGCGTCGGCGGTCCAAGCGTCTCGATCCGGTTCAATAGCTTGTGGTCGAGCGTCTTCTTTATCTCCACCATGCTGTGTTCGAGAAGGCCGAGGTCGAGCACCATTCCCGTCGCCGGATCGGGTCTGCCGCGTACCGTCACCTCCGCGCGAAAGGAGTGGCCGTGGATTTCATCGCTAGCCGCGCCAAATGTCGTTCCAGGCAGCGCATGCGCCGCCTCGAACCGGAACGATTTCGTCAATTCCCACATCTTGAAAGCCCAAATCCTATCTAAAGCTAAGTCCTATCTGATGCCGAGTGTCTTGTGCGTTTGCAGGCTGAGCCGCCATTGCGGGTGACGCAGGCAATAGTCAACCGCGCGCGCGGTATTTTCGATCACGTCCGGGCCGTCCATCGGTTGCAGCGAGAAACGCTCGAAGGCGAGGTCTGCGAAATCCTCCGGCGCCGCGTTGGCCTGCGGGTAGACGAGCTTCAGTTCATGACCTCGGCGGATCGCAAGGCCCGCGCCCGCTTTGGGGCTGACGCAAAGCCAGTCGACGCCATCGGGCGGATCGATGGTGCCGTTGGTCTCGACACCGATGGCAAAGCCGCGCGCATGCAGCGCATCGATCAGGGGCGCATCGAGCTGGAGCAGCGGCTCCCCGCCGGTCAGGACGGTGTAGCGGTTTTCGGCCGCGCCCGTCCATTGTGCGGCGATGGTGTCGGCGAGCTCTTCCGCCGAGGCGTAGCGTCCGCCCAGCGTACCGTCGGTGCCGACAAAATCGGTGTCGCAGAACCGGCAGGTCGCGCTCGCGCGATCTTCTTCCCGGCCGCTCCAAAGATTGCAGCCGGAGAAGCGGCAAAACACCGCCGCGCGCCCGGCATGTGCGCCTTCGCCCTGAAGGGTCAGGAAGATTTCCTTGACCGCGTAACCCACGCCGTCTTCTCCTTAACTAGCGATGCCCGGTCTGCCGCAGCGCCTCGCCGACCGCCATCGCGGCTGCGACAGCCACATTGAGCGAACGCAGGCCCGGCCTGATCGGGATCACCAGCCGTGCGTCCGCGACCGCTATGACCTCGTCGGTGACACCCGCGGTCTCGCGCCCGAACAACAGGATGTCCGACGTGTCGTAACGGAAATCGAGATAGGGCATGGCGCCCTTGGTGGTGAACAGGATCAGCCGGTCACCGCCCGCCGAGCGCCATTGCTCGAATTTTGCAAAGGAATCGTGGCGCATCAACATCACCTCGTCGAGATAGTCCATGCCCGCCCGGCGGAATTGCCGGTCCGAGGCCGCAAAACCCGCGGGCTCGATGATGTGGGCCGCCACATTGAGGCAGGCGCAGAGCCTGAGGATCGTCCCGGTGTTTTGGGGGATGTCGGGCTGGAAAAGCGCGATCTGCATTTTGTGACAAGCCCCGATAAATCATGCTCTGCGCGGAATGAGTGCATTGCACGCTTGGCTGCCGATAGCGGGCTTGCGCTCTTCCGGCAAGGGTGCCAATAGAACGATTCTGGACTGCTGGGGATCGCCGGACCGGCGAGAAAAGGCGGTCATTCTGCCGCCGCGGGGGCCGCGGGCGCCGGCAGCCTCCCCGGTGACGTTTTCGGCGTCTTTCGGGGCGGTTCCACCGGCGGCAGATTAAGAAAGGGCTTGGAATCGTGACGACAGCGTCTTCGGCGGAACATCCGACACGCCGTGATTTCCTCTTTGTAGCAACGGGAGCCGCCGCAGCGGTTGGTGGCCTCACCACGCTCTGGCCGTTCGTTTCCCAGATGAATCCGGACGCCTCGACGATCGCGGCTGGTGCGCCGATCGAGGTCGATCTAGCACCGATCGCCTCAGGGCAGGACATCAAGGTGTTCTGGCGCGGAAAACCGATCTACATCATGAACCGCACCAAGAAGCAGATCGACGAGGCCCGCCAGGTCCCGGTCGCGAGCCTTCCCGATCCGGCGAGCGACCAGTCCCGGGTCAAGGAAGGTCACGACCAGTGGCTGGTCGTGATCGGCATCTGTACCCATCTCGGCTGCATTCCGATCGCGTATGAGGGCAATTACGACGGCTTCTTCTGCCCCTGCCACGGCTCGCAATACGACTCCTCCGGTCGCATTCGCCAGGGGCCCGCGCCCGCCAACTTGCCGGTGCCGCCCTATCAGTTCACTTCCGCCACCAAAATCCAGATCGGCTGAGCTTCGGATCGGTTTCCGAGGCATCACGCCGTCGCGTCGTCTAATTTCCCCAGGGATCGCATCATGAGCGGACCATCCGACTACCAGCCGACCAATCCCGTCTTGCAATGGATTGAGCGGCGCCTGCCGATCTTAGGATTGATGCACTCCTCCTTCGTCGCCTATCCGACCCCGCGCAACCTGAACTACTGGTGGACCTTCGGCGCCATCCTTTCGCTCATGCTCGGCGTGCAGATCCTGACCGGCGTCATCCTGGCGATGCACTATACGCCGGAGGCCACCATGGCCTTCCACTCGGTCGAAAGCATCATGCGCGACGTCAACTACGGCTGGCTGTTGCGGGCAGGTGATCGGCCCGGGTGCGTGCTGGCCGATATCGCCCCGACTTCCATAGCCCGCCACTACAACTTTCATCGGCGCAACCTAACTCGCGGTGGTGCCTACGCGCCCGCGCGCCCCAGGCGGCCAGCGTCTTCCAGCAGATCGGCGGCGCTGGCAACGCTTACAGCAGGTTTCGTCATCTGGGCGGCGACCTCACGGGCTCGAGTGATGCATTGCGGATCAAGGATGGAACGCAGGTCTGCGACCAGCGAACCCAGGTTGCTGGCCGAGAAGGCCCGCCCTGAGCCGACTTTCAGCCGCTTGACGGCATCTGCCCAGATCTGCTGATCGTTGATCGGGTGCCAGAGGATCAACGTGGGTATTCCGGCCCGCATGCCTGCGGCCGTGGTACCGGCGCCCCCTTGATGAACCACCGCGCGGCAAGCCGGAAAAACGGCCGAGTGGTTTACCGCGCCCACAACCTTTACCTGGTCAGAATGCGGGGCATCGGCGAAGTCACTTGCCCCAGAGCAAATCAACGCCCGCTCGCCTAACCGCGCGCAGGCCACGCTGATCAGACCGAACGTCTGAGCGGGGCATGGGAGCCACACGCCGCTGCCAAAGCCGAAGTAGATCGGCGGCGTTCCCTCGGCGATCCAGGACAAGACCTCGTCGTCGGCTTCGGTCGGCAACTCCAACGTCAGCGCCCCGACGAAGGGCCGCCAACCATCTCCGTCCGCCCACTCGGCTGCCAGCTCGGGAAAGCAGAGCGCGTCGTAGGCCTGAATCTCAAGGGATCGCGTCGAGCGTCCCGTCGCGTCAGGCAGGCCCAGTGCACGGC
>JBATYU010001214.1:0-1628 GCA_049674245.1 Bradyrhizobium sp.
ACCCGGATTGCGCTTCGCTCCATCCGGGCTACGAAGTCCGGTAGAATACCGGAGAGAGGGGCCGCTATCTCGGAGATCACGATGTCTGCCAACATCGTCCAGACTTACCGCGCGTTCGCCTATAACAATGCCTGGGCGAACCATCGTTTATTGACGGCTTGTGAAAATCTGTCGCAGGCCCAGTTCGAGGCCGAGCGGACGGGTTTCTTCCCGAGCCTTAAGAAAACCCTCAGACACATCCTGGTCATCGACCACTTCTACGTCGACGCGCTCGAAGGCGGATGGCTCGGGCCGAGAGCGTGGGAGAACCCGGTGCCCTGCCCGACTGTCGCCGATCTCAGGCGCGAGCAATCCGCGGTCGATCGGCGTCTCATCGGGGTTTGCGAGGGCCTGACCGCTAACAGCCTGGAAGAGACCGTGCAAGTCAATCGCGACACGTGGGTGCAGACCGAACGGCGCGATCGCCTGTTGATGCATCTGTTCCAGCATCAAATCCATCACCGCGGGCAGGCCCACTGCATGCTTGCCGGAACAGCCATCGCGCCTCCGCAACTGGATGAATTCTTTCCCATTAGTGAGGCAGGTTTGCGGGCGCAAGAATTCAGCGAACTCGGCTGGACCGAAGAGACCGTGTGGAAACCGTAGAGTGTCGCCACCTGCGAGCCAACGCACGCTTCAGTCCTACACGAAATTTTCGTCAAGCGAGATTGTCAGCGACCAAGACAGCAATGCCCAGCGCCACCTACACCCTGTTCCGCAACGCTATCCTCGGAGAGCAGCAGGTGGTCTGCACCTATGAAGGACGCCATCGCGAACTGTGTCCCCACATCATCGGCGCCAACAAGAATGGCGAAGAGGTCGTGCTGGCGTGGCAGTTCGCCGGCAAAAGTTCAGGCAAGCTGCCGCAATGGCGATGCCTGAGATTGGCCAATGTGAGAGATGCCCGCGCTCGCGACGGCCGCTGGCATGAAGGCGGCTCGCACCGGCGCGAGCAGACCTGCGTCAGCGAGATCGATCTCGACATCAACATTCACGTGCGCAAGCGGCGATGAGCCATTCTGGCACAGTCGTATTAAATTTTCGCCCCGACGAACGCCGGGACGACACTACTGATTTTGCACGACGGGCAATTTGCACATAGCCGCCATGCGAAAATTGCCCGTCGTGTTACTTTGTCGCAGGCTCTCTCGCGCTTGTGTCGTCGGGCAAATCAGATGCACTGATTCCCACGTCCTGTCCCGATAAGAGGGGCGCGTCGCGATCGTCACGAACGTTGGTGCAGGATGCAATGGACGCGGATGGTGTCGCAAGACGAACGATGCCAACGCGGACGGCAAAATCGTGTGGTCCTGTCCCCCCGACGCCGGGGTCAAGTGTCGCGGGTGTCGATCCGCGAGGCGACGGTGGCAAAAAAGCCCGGTCACCGGACCGGTCACCGGGGAGAGCACGCTATAAGCTGTAACACCATTGCGCAGGAAACGCCGGACTGTTCGGTGAACCTGTGGTGACTTGCTCGTGTGCTTCCATCATTTGCACGCGAGGCTTCTGTAACGGGCCTCGAAGAGTCAATCCCTTTTTGCGTCATCCACTCGCCGGGCACTTGCTTCTGTGCGGGATCGGCGCAGGGC
>JBATYU010001215.1:0-7791 GCA_049674245.1 Bradyrhizobium sp.
CGCCTGGACCTTGACGGTGGCCGAAACCGTCCTGCGCCTGCCGCCGCCGCGCGCGGTCGCGACCCAGGTCAACCAGATCGTCGTCCGCCGCTTGTTCGAGACCGACAATGTCTACGTGTTCCAGAACCGCGACCGGCGGCTGATCTTCGCCAGCCCCTATGAGCGCGATTTCACCATCATCGGCACCACCACCCACGCCTTCAGGGGCGATCCCGCGATCGTGGCTATGGATGCGCGCGACATCGGGTATCTCTGCGATGCGGCCAACCGCTATTTCCGCGAACGGGTCGAGCCGTCGGACGTGATCAGGACGATTTCCGGTGCCAATCTGGTATTGCGCCCGGCGGGCAAGGACGGCGCGATGGCGTTCGACGCCAGGCGCGGCAAGGCGCCGCTGATCACGATGTTCGGCGGCGATGTCACGACCGCACGGTTGCGGGCGGAGCGCGCGGTCTCCCGCCTGACGCCGTTCTATGCGATGACGCCGCGATGGACCGCGCAGACGCCGTTGCCCGGCGGTGACTTTGCCTGGGAGGCGTTCGATGACGAGGTCGAAGAGGCGCGAGAGCGCTGGCGGTTCTTGACCGAGCCGCAGGCGCGACGCCTGGTCGGCGCCTACGGTTTGCTGCTTGCCGAAATCCTTGGCGACGCCAAGGACCGCGCCGATCTCGGCCCGGGCTTCGGGCCGGAATTGACAGCTAAGGAAGTGCGCTATCTCATGACCCGCGAATGGGCGCGCTTCCCGGAGGACATTCTGTGGCGGCGCTCAAAGCTCGGCCTCACCATGCAGCCGGCTGAACGCGAGGCCCTGGCGGCGTTCATGGCGACCGCGGCATGAGCCGGCGCCGATATTATTGTGGCTGCGCGCTGCGGCGCGGTTGAGCGGGGGCCGATCCGCCGCTAGCGTGCGGTCACGATTGGGGCCGGCGGGCAATATGGCGGACGAGCTACCGAAATCCGAACCGGGCGCCGAGGCGGCCGACATTCCGCTGTTGCGGATCGAGGCCGTGGTGAAGAGGTTCGGCTCTTTCCGCGCAGTGGACGGCGTCTCGCTCGATATCCGCGCCGGCGAGTTCTTCGCGCTGCTCGGTCCGAGCGGCTGTGGCAAGACCACGCTCTTACGCATGCTGGCCGGTTTCGAGACCCCCGACGAAGGCCGCATCCTGCTCGACGGCAGGGACATCGCAAGGGCGCTGCCGCACCAGCGGCCGGTCAACATGATGTTCCAGAACTATGCGTTGTTTCCGCACCTCACGGTGCGTGACAACATCGCGTTCGGCCTGAAGCGGGCTTCCATGGGGCGCGCCGATATCGACACCCGCGTCGCCGAGATGATCGCGCTGGTCAAGCTCGACGGTCTGGAGCAACGCAAGCCCGATCAGCTTTCCGGCGGGCAGAAACAGCGCGTCGCGCTGGCGCGCTCGCTGGCGCGGCGTCCGCGAATGCTGTTGCTCGACGAGCCGCTGGCCGCGCTCGACAAGAAGCTGCGCGAGAGCACGCAGCTCGAATTGATGGAGCTGCAGCGCCGCCTCGGCATGACCTTCATCATCGTCACCCACGATCAGGAGGAGGCGATGACGGTCGCGGGCCGGATCGGCGTCATGGACGCCGGCCGCCTCGACCAGGTAGCGACGCCGCGCGAGCTGTACGAGGCGCCGAGTTCGCGCTGGATCGCCGAGTTCGTCGGCGACGTCAATCTGTTCGACGGCCAGGTCGAATCGCGCGAGCGCAACCGGCTGACGATCGCAACGCGCGACGCCGGAACGGTCGTGGTCGCGGAGCTCCGCCATCCCATCACCAAGACCACCGTCTCGGTCGCGATCCGGCCTGAGAAGGTCAAGCTGTCGCGCCGCGGCCCGGCGCCGGATGCGGTCGCTTCGCAGGCGATCAACCGCCTCGAAGGCATCGTGACCGATGTCAGCTATCTCGGCGGGCTCACGACCTACAAGGTCAAGCTCGCCTCCGGCGCGATCCTGCGCTCGTCGATGGCCAATACCGCGCGGATCGACATCGATGCCTATAGCTTGGGCCAGCGCGTGGTGGCGTGGTTCACGCCGGACGATTGCGTGGTGCTGGAACAATGAGCGCACGCCGCATCTTCGCCCTTCCGGCGCGGCTCGCCGCCATCGCGCCGTATGTCTGGATGCTCCTTTTCTTCCTGGTGCCATTCGGCTTCGTGCTCAAGATCAGCCTGTCGCAGACCGCGATCGCGCAGCCGCCGTATCTCCCGCTATTCGACCTCACCGAGGGTTTTGCGGCGTTCAAGGCGGCGCTCGCTTCGCTATCATCAGACAATTTCAAGCTGCTCGTCTCCGATGATCTTTATATTCTGTCCTATCTGCGCAGCCTCGTCGTCGCGGTCACCTCGACCGCGATCCTGCTCGTGATCGGCTATCCCGTCGCCTACGGCATGGCGCGGCTGCCGCGGAGATGGCAGGCGGTCGCGATGATGCTGGTGATCGTGCCGTTCTGGACCTCGTTCCTGATCCGAATTTATGCCTGGATCAACATCCTGCAGCATGACGGATTGCTCAACAAAATGCTGCTGGCGCTGCATCTGGTGTCAGTGCCGGTGGTGTGGCTGTCCACCGATACTGCGATGTATCTCGGCATCGTCTATTCCTATCTGCCGTTCATGATCCTGCCGTTGTTTGCGACGCTGGTTAAAATGGAGCCGGAATTGGAGGAGGCAGCCGGCGACCTCGGCGCCTCACCCCTAAAAGTGTTTTGGTTGGTGACGTTTCCGTTGTCGCTGCCAGGCGTAGGCGCCGGCGTGTTGCTGTGCTTCATTCCGATCGTCGGCGAGTTCGTGATCCCTGATCTTCTGGCGGGCTCCGATTCGCTGATGATCGGCCAGACGCTGTGGCTGGAATTCTTCACCAACAAGGATTGGCCGGTGGCCTCCGCCGCCGCGGTGGTCCTGCTGGTGCTGCTGCTCGCGCCGCTTCTGCTGTACGAGCGGTTGCAGCGCCGCCAGCTTGAAGAGGCGCAGTGATGGCGCGCCGCAGGATATCCGCATTCAACGCCGCCTCGCTGCTCGTCGGGTTCGCCTTCCTTTATCTGCCGATCGTGATTCTCGTGATCTATTCGTTCAACGCCTCGCGGCTGGTGACGGTGTGGGGCGGCTGGTCGCTGCGCTGGTATGGCGAATTCTTCAACGACCGCGCCATGATCGATGCCGCCTGGATGAGTCTTCGCGTCGCAGCGGCATCGGCGAGCATCGCGACGCTGCTCGGCACGCTGGCGGCCGTAGCACTCTCGCGCGGCGAACGTTTTTCTGGCCGCACGCTGTTCTCCGGCATGCTCTATGCGCCGCTGGTGATGCCCGAAGTGATCACCGGGCTCTCGCTGCTGCTGCTGTTCGTCGCCATCGACGCCGAGCGCGGCTTCTGGACGGTCACGATCGCACACACCACGCTCACCATGTGCTTCGTGGCGGTGGTGGTGCAATCGCGGCTCATCTCGCTCGACAGGAGTTTTGAGGAAGCCGCGATGGACCTCGGCTGCGATCCGCTCCGCGCTTTCCTCGCCGTGACGCTGCCGCTGATCATCCCTGCGATCGCCGCGGGCTGGATGCTCGCCTTCACGCTGTCGCTCGACGATCTCGTGATCGCGAGTTTCACCACCGGTCCGGGCTCGGCGACCTTGCCGATAAGAATCTATTCGGAGGTGCGGCTTGGCGTAAAACCCGAGATCAACGCCATCTGCACGCTGGCGATCGTTGTGATCGCGGCGGTCATCGTGGTGGCCTCGCTCGCCGCAAAACTGTCGGGCGCGCGCGGGGAGAGTGCCGCGCCGCTGTGACCCCGTCGTTCCGGGGCGATGCGAAGCATCGAACTACGATGCGCAATTGCGCATCGGAGAATCTCGAGATTCCGGGTCTGGTGCTAGCGCACCATCCCGGAATGACGGCGCGTGGACTGTCACGACTTCACTGCCCCCGCCGTCAGCCCGCCCACCATGTAGCGCTTGAAGGCGTAATAGATCGCGGCCGGCGGCAGCGCGTAGATGAAGCCGGTCGTCATCAGCAATTCCCATGGGCTGTCGTCGGCGGCGAGAAAATTGCCGAGCGCCACGGGGAGCGTGATGTCCCGATCGTTCGACAGCAGCAGGAAGGCGTAGAGATATTCGTTCCAGGCGAGCAGCACGGCATAGGTGCCGATCGCGACCAGCGACGGCATCATCAGCGGGATATAAACCAGGCGGAAAATCTGCAACGTGGTGGCGCCGTCCATGATGGCGGCCTCGTCGAGCTCGACCGGCAATTTGTCGCTGGCCTGCTTCAAGACCCAGATCGCGTAGGGCGAGGCGATGGTGACCATGGCGAGGATCAGCGCCCAGTGATTGTTGAGCAGGCCATAGTTGCCCATGGTGCGGTACATCGGCACGGCCAAAAACGCCGCCGGAATGAAGTAAGTGAACAGCGCGAGATTCATCACCACCCTGCCGCCGGGAACGCGCAGCCGCGAGATCGAGAACGCGGCGGCGGTGGCGACGAACAGCGTCAGCGCGCCGACCGCGACCGCAATCACGAGCGAATTCCAGAACTGAATGTAAAAGTCGCGCAGGAAATAATGCTGCTGGCGAAACACGATCTCGAAGTTGTGCAGGGTCGGGTGATCCGGCCACAGCTTGCCGGAGAAGGCGTCTTCCTTCGGCGAGATCGCGAACAGGAACATGTGATAGATCGGCACCATGGTCCAGATCAATACGGGGATGCCGATCAGCAAGAGCCGGGCCTCGGTGCCGACTTGGCGTAAGGAGACTTGGCGCAATGTTGGCAACTGCAGCTTCATCGCGACAACCGTTTCATCATGAAATAGACCAGCGGCAGCACCAAAGGCAGCGCGCAGACGATCGAGGCCATCGCCAGGTTGAGCTGGTCGAGCCTGAGATAACGGATGCCGAGCGTCGCCAGCACGTGGGTGAGGTCGGCCGGTCCACCGCCGGTCAACAGATACACGCTGTTGAAATCGCCGAGCGTCCAGATCATCGAGAGCAGCGTGCAGGTGATGTAGAGCGTCTGCATCGACGGCCAGGTGATGAAGCGGAATTTCTGCCACCAGGTCGCGCCGTCGACCTCGGCGGCCTCGAACAGGTCGTGCGGGATAGCAAGCCGCCCGGTGATCAGGATCAAGGTCCAGAACGGCAGCGATTTCCAGATGTGCACGCCGATCGCCATGGCGAGCGCCACCGCCGGATCGTTCAGCCAGTTCGGGCCGTCCTCGCCGGTGAATTTGAAGATCAGCGTGTTGATCACGCCCCATTCCGGATTGAGCATGAAGCGCACCGACAAAATGGTCGGGATCGACGGCACCGCCCAGGGCAGGATGAACAAGACCGACAGCCATTTGATCCAGCTCCGCTGCACGACAAAGAAGCCGGACAAGAACAGCGCGATCAGCATCTTGATGTTGATGCCGATGACGAGAAAGATCAGCGTGTTGACCGCGGCGCGGGCGAAAATCGGATCGTGGGTGAGCGCGACATAGCTCGAGGGCTGACGCGCGAGCCACAGCCCGTAGCCGACCGGATAGACCACGAAGGCGAGGAACACGAGGACGTAGGGCGCAAGCAGCACGATGCCCCAGACCTGCGGCGGGCTCAGCCGCGCCGACAGGGGTGCTGCTGGGACATCGGATGCTGAAAGCGTGATCGCCATGTTCGCTACTGTACTCTGAGGAGACGCCGGCCGCAGCCCCGCATCATCTCGTTTTCGCCATGGCCGGGCTTGTCCCGGCCATCCACGCTCTTCTTCCTGCAAAGCTCGTCAAGGACGTGGATGCCCGGGACAAGCCCGGGCATGACGAGTTTCGCATTGCAGTATCCCCTCGTCGTCATTGCGAGGAGCGTAAGCGACGAAGCAATCCAGCTTGGTATGCCGTCCTTTGGATTGCTTCGCTTCGCTCGCAATGACGGATGAGGGATCATACGTTACCCCGCGACTTCCTTGAGGCGGGCGATCAGCTCGTCGACCGCCTTGTCGACCGGCACCTTCTCGCTCACCACGCGGTTCATCGCTTTCGCCCAGACGTTCTCGTTGTTCAGGATCGTGAACTTGTAGTTTTTGGTGAAATCGAACGGCGTGGTGCCGCCGGTGAACTGGTTATAGACCGCCTTGCGGTGGCGGTCGGCCTGCCAGAACGGGCTCTGCTGGCTTGCCGTCGTCACCGGGAACCAGCGGCCGAGCGCACCCTCGATATAGGGCCGAAGGTTTTCCTCCTGCATCAGGAACTTGATGAACTCCTTGCCCTCCGCCTTGTTCTTGGCGGCGGCGAAGATCAACCCGGTCTTGACGTCGGAGCGGTATCTGATCGGCGTGCCGTCCGGCTTGTTGGGGAAGGCCGCGGTGATGATGGTCTCTTCGTACGCCTTCTTGCCGGCGGCGCGCTGCTCGGGGGTCAGCGCCGGGTTGTTGGCATCGTCGAGCCATTTGGCCGCGATCGAGATCGTGAAGTTGTGCGTCATCACGATGGTCTTGTTGTGGAAGGCGACGTTGTTGTCGGGATCCTTCCAGGTGGTGGAGGAGGGCGGCGTGCAGCCCCTGACATAGGTGTCGGTGTAATCCTTCAGCGCATGGATCAGGCCGTCGCGCACCTTGGGATCGTCGACCAAAAGCTTGCCGTCGTCGTCGACCAGCTTGACGTTGTAGGCGTCCATGAAGGTGTAGAACGACTGGAAACTGTCGGTCGATTCCACGCCCATCGGCTGGCCGACGGCGTAGATGCGCGTGCCCGTGGCTTTGCGGATCGCCGGCTGCACCTTGTCGCACCAGAACGACCAGTAATCCTCCCATTTGGTCGGGATATCGCTTGGCTTGAAGCCGGCCTGCTCCAGCATGTCCTGCCAGATCTGGACGTGCATGCTCTGCTGCTTCAGCGGGAAGCCGTAATAGCCCTTCTTCTTGGTCACGTCGTTATAGAGATAGGTGGTCTCGAGCGTGTTCGGCGCGAACGCCGATTTCATGGGAATGAGGATGTCGGAGAGGTCTTCGAGCTTGCCTTCAAAGGCCCATTTGCCCTGCGCCTGCACGTCGTAAGAGTCGGAATAGGCGACATCGGGCACGGTGCCGGAATCCAGCGCCGCCACCGTTTTCGGGATCATGTCCTGCACGGCATATTGCGACAGCTCGACCTTGATGCCGGTCTTGGCCTCGAATTTCTTGACCACGTCGAGCAGCGCGTCGTCTTCGGACTTGTAAAAGCCCTTGGCAAACCAGACCGTGATCTTCTTTTCCTGCGCCATTGTCGGCGCCGCGACGAGAAAAAATCCGACTGCCGCCAGCGCGATCGAAAGCGCAATCTTACCCTTGGATCTCACATCGTTCTCCCTGAATTGCCGATTTTTCCAACCGGTTGGATGCAAAGGCTAGCGCATGGGCGCTGGTCGATCTAGCGGCATGTTGTGCATGCAGGTAGTGCAGTAGCGTAGGGTGGGTTAGCGATAGCGTAACCCACCACCTTTCGCGCAGCGGCGGATTACGCTCGCGCTAATCCGCCCCACGCACTAGATTGCGTCGTCGCTGAGCCTGTCATCTCTGCGCGAGCGCTATTGCGCTCGTCGGGGGGCGCGCCGCAATGACGTCGCTCCAATTCCAGATGCACGCCCGCATTCCCGCGACGCGAATAGCGCCCGAGTCATGCATGAAACTTGTCCCTCGAAAGAAAGAGGGCGCAGGGAAAGCCGGGTGCCCAATGCACCCGCAGATGGGGTAACGGGCTCCCCGGGGGCCTTCCAAGCAAGCCGCGCTAGCTACGGCGCTGTTGGTGGCGCGCGTCGCGCGGCTAGCTT
>JBATYU010001216.1:0-6537 GCA_049674245.1 Bradyrhizobium sp.
CTGGTCGCGACCTCGAGCCTCGCCTCGCTGTTCGGCACCGCCCGCAACGAGCATTATGCCGCGACCAAGGCCGCCATCAACGCGCTGGTCCGCGCGCTCGCGGTCGAACTGGCCCGCCACGGCGTCACCTCCAATGCTATCCTGCCCGGCTGGATCAGGAGCGACATGACCGCAAGAGTGCTGGCCGACGACAAATTCGTCGGCGCCGTGATGCCGCGGATTCCGGTGCGGCGGTTCGGCGAGCCTTCCGATTTCGGCGGCATCGCGGTGTATCTGATGAGCAAGGCGTCGTCCTATCACACCGCCGATTGCTTCGTGATCGACGGCGGCTATACGGCGTTTTGATCCGGTCATGTTGCCATTCCGGGATGGTGCGCCAGTGTCCCGAATCCGAAGTTCAGGTTCACCGGTTACACCCGGCCCTTCCTGCGCGCGCCTGTCATGAACTGGGCTGCGCTTTCGTGGCATGACCGGTAACAATGATAGGCGACGGAGCAATTTCGCCGTCCAGCCAGGCCTGCTCCTCGGCCAATGCCCTCCACGCCTCTTCCATGCGTTTATACCGCCTGAAGGTCGGCTCGCCGGTGGCGCGCTCTGCAAGCTGCGCGCAATTTTCCGCGTTCTGTCGAAATTGGTCTGACTGTTTCATGTCGATCTCCCTTGCAAGATATGTAGAGAGACCGCGGCGATTTACATCGAAGCGTATGATGACGCTTTGTCCATGCGGATGAATGGTCGTTCAGGTGGTGAAGAGACGGTTCCGCCGGCGAGGAGGGATCGCGGCTCCGACCTGACGGCACCTTGAGCCGCTCAGACCGCGCGGCGCTCCGGCGACATCTCGTGAGAATAGTGCGAACACTCCACCACGCCCAAAAGAGCATCCATTTTTAGGACTTTCGGATCTCGCTCGCCTTTAGCGGCGCATGCAAGTATCTGCGACGCGATCTCAGCCTTTACCGACGAGGTTCGCTTCGCCTCGGGGAGTGTTGCCACGGCCTCCTCAAGGACTGCCTTCATCAATTCGATGAGTTCGGGTTGATATGCTGCGCCTGTTGCGCTCATGGTTGCTTCCTCCCGTCAAGTCCCCCCTTATCCGATATAGGTCCATAGTTTTTCAGCGCGCAACTAACAAAACAGGCCGCGCGGGAAGTTTTTCGGGGTCATCCCGATCATCGCTGCAATGCGGGAGATTGATGGGCCCCCGCAAGGCCGTGAGGCGGGTTAGCCAACTTGGCCGCCCACGGCCCCTTCATCCAACCCCGGGACGCAGGCGTCCGCCGATGGCTCTTGCATCGGTGCGAAAAACGATGTCCCAAAAGATCGTCGTCACGCCGTAATTGCAATTCTCGAGGCGATGATGCGTGAGGTGCCGCAGCTTTGCTGAGTAGAGCCAGGAGTTTGGCTCGATCGGCCAGCGGTGCACGGCATAGTGGACAAAGATGAAAACCAGATAACCTGAGAGAAGTCCGGCGAAAATCGCCGACCCATCTTCCACCCCTGCGGCGCCAATCAGCAGACATCCGATCGGCAATGCGAACAACGGCGTGCTGAGGCTGGACCTTTCCGCGTCCGGATCGCTTGGATGGTCGTGATGAAGCTGATGAAGGCGCCGGCCCACAGCAGAATAGCAATGGAAGGCAAACCGGTGCACCAGATATTCCAGCAGCGTCCAGGCCGCGGCTCCCATCAGGACCAGATGGAGGCGATGCATGCCAGCGAGCCCCAGGAAAATCGCAATCGCAAGCGGTATGGTGACGAAATCGCCGAAGTGTTTGATATGCCGAATAGCCTCGGCCGACAGGCTCATCATAGCTGTTCGCCTCATGGGTTCATCTCGCGGGCGCCAAGCGCGGCTTTTCTCCCGCTTCATGCATCTTCAGGCTGGGGATAGGAACAGATTTGCATGACGAAATAGCTGACAGGACGTCAGCTTCGGCTTTGCCAACGTTGGCCCGCGGGGCGGGTTCCAACAACTCCGCGCCAGGCCCGGCCCGATGAGCGGAAAAGACGCAACCCGCCTCTTATGTTCGGTAGGCGACGGATGAGGCTGCGCTAGTGTGGTGGTCCGGAAGTTCTCTACGCTTGGCCTCTACGCACGTTCGATCCGATGGCTGCAAGGAGGTTCAAGACCCGATCCGGCCGTTCTGCGAGATTTTGCCGCAGAGGAGGACGGACCGATGCCCATCATGCAAGACGAGCTCGACCAAGCCGCCTGGCGGCCGGTGTCGATGCGTTGTGTTGCCGTTGTCGATGATGCCCTCCCGATCGGCAAGGCGGCAAACGCGGCAGCGGTAATGGCGCTAACGATGGGCGCACGGCAACCGCATCTCGTCGGCGAACCGCTCATTGATTCCGCGGGCAATCATCATCCGGGCCTGATCCCGGTCGGTATACCTGTGCTCGGCGCGCCGGCCGCGGATCTGGCTTCCCTCCGCGACCGGGCAAGCCAGGCTGGCCTCGAGGTCGTCGACTTTCCGATGCAGGGACAGCAGACGAATGACTATGCAGAATTCCGCAGAATGGTGGGCGAGACGGCTCCGGATCAACTCCGTTACCTCGGCGTGATGGTTTACGGCGAGAAGAAAAAGGTCAGTCGAATCGTCGGCAAGTACAGTCTGTTGAGAGACCGAGTGGTGAACGACGCGGTGGCGGGATGAAGATTAACCCCGCCCCCTCCCCGCCTGTGGGCTTCATCGGCCTTGGGGCCATGGGTGAACCGATGGCGCTAAACCTGGTGAAGGCCGGCACGCCGCTCCTGGTCTGGAATCGCTCACCCTCGAAGCGCGACATCCTGGCCGAAGCCGGAGCCGCGGTCGCGAAGGACCCGGCTGAAGTCTTCGCGCGGTGCGAGGTCGTGATCCTCATGCTGGTAGACAGCGCGGCCATGGACGCCGTGCTCGCGCGAGGCGAGCGCGCCTTCGGCGATCGGGTCAACGCCCGCACCGTGATCAACATGGCGACCGTTGCGCCGAGCTACTCCACGGCGCTGGAGACCGATATCCGCGCCGCGGGCGGCCACTACGTCGAGGCGCCGGTCTCCGGCTCGCGCAAGCCCGCGCAGGAGGCACAGCTCGTCGCGATGCTGGCGGGGAAGAAAGAAGACGTGGCATCGGTGCAGCCGCTACTCGCCGCGATGTGTCACCGCGCCATCGACTGCGGCGCCAGCCCCAATGCGCTTCTCATGAAACTCGCGGTAAACCTGTTCCTGATCACCATGGTGACCGGTCTCGTCGAGGCAACCCACTTCGCCGAATGCAAGGGGTTGGATCTTGACCGGTTCATCGCCGTTCTCGATGCCGGACCGATGGCGAGCGACGTGTCGCGAGTCAAGGCGGCGAAATTGCTGGCGCAGGATTTCACCGTTCAAGGCGCGATTGCCAATGTGTTGCAGAACAACCGTTTGATCGCCGAGGCGGCGCGAGAGGCACGTGTTGCCTCGCCGCTGCTCGACGTCTGCCACGCCCTCTACGCCGAGACTCTGGCTCTCGGACTAGGCGACGCCGACATGATTGCCGTGATCCGCGCAATCGAGCAACGCACGGTGGCTGGCCTCATGCTGACTGACCGCACCGCCATGGATGGCGTTCTCGCGCGAAGGGGTAATTGACGCAGGTGTAAGCGGCTCATCCTTGGAGGCGTGCAAGTCAGCGGCGCAATTGCGTCACCGAGCGCACCTCAGGACAATTCAATCAGCGGCATGCTGCAAAAAAATCGCCGTGGTGGGTGTGGGGCGTGCGGGTGCCGGCATGGTCGCCATTGCGTTACTGTCGGCGGCCGGTCCCGGGGCGATCAAGGCAGGAGCGGTTTGCGCGCCGCCAAGCTTTGCTAGCATCGAGGAGATCGTCCTGTCCCGATGCAGCATGTGCCATGCCGCCGAGCCGGTGTAGGCAGGAACCATCACCGCGCCAAAGGGCATTCTGCTCGACGATTCCAAGCATATCCGCCGCAATGCCCGGCTGATCGGCCGCAATGCCGCATGGTCGAGCGCGATGCCGCCGGGCAACATCACCGAGATGACCGGCGAAGAGCGGGCCCAGATCGCGGCATGGCTCATATGGCCAGACAGAAAACGGTCAGGCTGACCTCATGAGCCACTGCCTTGAGCTGAATCAAATCCTTGGCCTTTTGCGATGTTAGCCTGAAATCCTAACATGAGGCTTTTATGGCGTTTAAAGACATCCTGGTCACGCTGACGAGCTATCCTGAGCCGACGCCTGCATCCATCGTCCAGGATGCGATTTCGGTTGCCGCCGCCCTCGGTGCCCATATCACTGCGCTCTCCTGCGAAGTGCATGTCCAGGTGCCCGGCCACTTCATCTCCGGCTCAGCGGTCGGCCTGCCCGGGATCATTGCGGGAGAAGCCGGCAAGAGCCGAAGAAACGCCAAGGATTTGCTCGCGCTGTTTGAATCAGCCGCCGCGAAGTCCGGTGTCTCCCGTGAATCGATTTTTCAGAGTTGCAAATCGTTCGAGGTCCCGGAGCTCTTGTGCGAATATGCGCGGCTTCGCGATCTCTCGATCATGCCGGAGTCGAGCGACCGGTGGGACTCCGAGGCCGTGATCTTCGGTTCGGGCAGACCGGTGCTGATACTGCCGCAACGCCCGCGCTCACGTACCTTCGAGGTCGGGACTGTCGCGGTGGCTTGGGATTTCAGCCGTGCGGCGGCTCGCGCGGTATCGGATGCTGTACCGCTGCTGGAAAAGGCGAAGCAGGTTCGCGTGGTTACCGTGATCAACGAAAAGAACCTCGATAGAAAGCACTCCGCCGAAGAATTGTCGAAGAACCTGTCCCGGCACGGCATCGATGTTGTGCTGGACAGGATCGACGCCAAGGGCGGGTCGATTGGCGACGTTCTCGGAGACTATGTGGCTTCCCATGCCGCGGATTTGCTCGTGATGGGCGCGTACGGACACTCCCGTCTGCGGGAATTTGTCCTGGGCGGCGCCACCAACAGCCTGCTGTCGAAGCCGCCGCTGCCGATCCTGTTTTCGCATTGATGGCGGCCGATCCGGCCATAAATCGCGCGGTCCCGTTGCGGCGACGGCTCGGCTTGGCGCTGCTGGTGCTGTACGGCACGGGCATCACGGTGGGGGCCGGCATTTACGTCCTGATTGGCGCCGTCGCGGGCCATGCCGGCGTCTATGCGCCATGGTCGTTCGTGGTTGCCGCCGCCGTCATGGCGCTGACCGTTGCCTCCTATGCCGAACTATCAACGCGCTATCCGGTCAGCGCGGGCGAAGCCGCCTATGTCAGGGCTGCATTCCAATCCCGCGCATTTTCGACGGCAATCGGTCTGTTGACCATTGTGACCGGCGTGGTGTCATCGGCCGCCGTGACGCTGGGATCAGCCGGCTACATCCAGCAATTCGTCGACCTGCCCCGGGGTCCTATCGTGGCGATCATTGTACTCGCGCTTGGCGCAGTGGCAGCGTGGGGCATTCTGGAATCGGTAGTGCTTGCGAGTCTCTTCACCCTGATCGAGGTCGGTGGTTTGGTGGCCGTTATCGTTGCGGGCTTTCATGCCGGCCTGCCTATTGCCAAGACGATCGGCCACGTGCCACCGCTAAATACAATGATTTTGTCCGGCATTGGCTTCGGCAGCCTGCTCGCCTTCTTCGCATTCATCGGATTTGAGGATTTGGCCAATGTCGTGGAGGAGGCGAAGGACCCACACCGCGACATCCCGCGCGCCATGATCCTGACGCTTGGGATTTCGACGCTCCTATATGTCCTCGTCGCAGCCGTCGCCGTGAGCGCCGGGCCGATCGAACGGCTGGCCTCGTCATCGGCGCCACTTAGTCTGGTGTTTCGCGAAGTCGCTGGTGTCAATCCGGCGACGATCAGCGCTATCGCAATCGTGTCGACCCTGAACACGATTCTGGCACAGATGACAATGGCGGCTCGGGTGGTCTACGGAATCGCACGCGAAGGCGACTTGCCGGCCATTTTTGCGCGGGTGCATCCTCGGACCGGCACGCCCTTGATTGCTACCGCGTGTATTGCAGCCGCAGTCGTTCCGTTGGCGTTGTTCGTGCCGCTTACGCGGCTTGCGGAAGGCACCTCGCTAGCGACGCTGGCGCTGTTCGCGCTGGTCAATCTCGCCTTGCTGCGGCTGCGCTATCGCGGCGTGCCGTCGAACATTCCACATGTCACCGTCCCGATATGGATACCCGCGATCGGACTGGTCACCTGCGTTGCTATGATGGCGGTGGCTTTGTTCAGATGATCCGCAGACCACTCGACGAGAGCGTTGCCGGGTTAGTGCTTCTCTAGCGGCCACGCTGTTTGATTTTGATCAATATGCGAATAACGCATTTTGTTTATGAAGAATTGACCGAGGCGTACGCCAGATACGCAGCCGAAGTGCCCGGATTTATTCCGAGGCTCGGCCGGATCTTCGGCAAGGAAGCCACTTGAGGTTACCGCGATGACTAGCAGGGCACGACGGGTTATCGTTGCGGCGCTATTCGGAGCGCTCTGCTTTACCGTGCCCGGGGTCGCCTTGATGTCGCGCGATGCCGCTATCGCGGCGGAACGC
>JBATYU010001217.1:0-3433 GCA_049674245.1 Bradyrhizobium sp.
CCGCATCCATCAGCTCGCGCTCGGACAGATGGGCCTTCTGCGGCGCGACAGAAACGGTGTAACTGATGCCGTCCTGTGAATCGCCGTAGGGAAGCTTGGCGACGGAGAGACAGGAGGCAAGCCAGCCATGGCTGTCCCGGCCATGCATCGGGTTGGCTCCGGGTCCAAACGGTTCTCCCTTCCGCCGCCCATCCGGCGTATTTCCCGTGGCCTTGCCGTAGACGACGTTCGAGGTGATCGTCAGCACGCTTTGCGTGTGCGTTGCGTTTCGATACGTCGGATGCTTGCGGATCTTCTGCATGAACCGCGTGACGAGATCGGCCGCGATACTGTCCACCCGATCGTCGTTGTTGCCGAATTGCGGCACTGCGGCCTTGTCTTCATTGCGGAAGTCGACGGCGAGGCCGCTGTCGTCGCGGATGACGCGGATCTTCCCGTATTTTATGGCGGCGAGGCTGTCGGCAACCACCGACAGGCCGGCGATTCCGAAGGCCATCGTCCGCAGCACGTCACGGTCGTGCAGCGCCATTTCGAGCCGCTCATAGAAATACTTGTCGTGCATGTAATGGATGCAGTTCATCGCGTGGACATAGGTGCGTGCGAGCCATTCCATCGTGATGTCGAATTTTTCGCTTACCTCGTCATAATCGAGAAATTCGGCGGTCACGGGCGCCGTAACGGGCGCAATCTGCTCGCCCGAGATTTCGTCGCGGCCGCCATTGATCGCGTAGAGCAGCGCCTTTGCGAGATTGACGCGCGCACCAAAGAACTGCATCTGCTTGCCGAGCCGCATGGCCGACACGCAGCACGCGATGCCGTAATCGTCGCCCCAGTAGGGGCGCATCAGGTCGTCGTTCTCGTATTGCAGCGACGATGTGTCGCGGCTGACCTTGATGCAGAAGCGCTTGAAGCTTTCCGGCAGGTGCTTCGACCAGAGCACCGTGATATTCGGTTCCGGCGCCGGTCCGAGATTTGTCAGTGTGTGCAGCATGCGGTAGCTGCTCTTGGTCACCAGCGGACGCCCGCTCAGATCCATTCCACCCACGCACTCGGTGGCCCAGTAGGGATCGCCGCTGAACAGCGCGTCATAATCCGGCGTACGGAGGAAGCGAACGATACGGAGTTTCTGGACCAGTTGGTCCCAGAGCTCCTGCGCGCCGGCTTCATCGAGTGCTCCCTCGCGCAAATCGCGTTCGATGTAGATGTCCAGGAAGCTCGAGATACGGCCGACCGACATCGCCGCACCGTTGGCCTCCTTGATCGCTCCCAGATAGGCCAGATAGGTCCACTGCACGGCTTCCCGGGCGTTCGCGGCCGGCCGCGAAATATCGCAATCATAGAGTTTCGCCATCGATGCGAGATCTCGCAGCGCGCGAATCTGCTCAGCGAGTTCCTCGCGCGACCGAATGATTTCGTCGGTCGGCCACATGTCGTCGATCTGCGCACGCTCCGCGCCCTTGGCCTCGAGCAGGCGGTCTATTCCGTAGAGGGCAACGCGCCGGTAGTCGCCGATAATCCGGCCGCGGCCATAGGCATCGGGCAGGCCGGTGATGATCGAGGACTTTCGGCACTTCATAATTTCGGGCGTATAGGCGTCGAAGACGCCGTCGTTGTGGCTCCTGCGATACCTGGTGAAGGCCTCGTGGACCTGCGGATCTGGCTCGAAGCCGGCCGCCTTCAGTCCGGTCTCGACCATGCGCAGGCCGCCGAACGGAAAAATGGCTCGCTTGAACGGCTGATCGGTCTGCAAACCGACAATCACTTCGTTGTCGCGGTCGATATACCCCGCCTTGTGCGCTAGCACGGTCGACGGTGTCTTCGCGTCGACGGCGAGAACGCCCTTTTTTCTCTCCTCCTGGAAGTAAGGCTGCAACTTCGCCCAGACCGCCTTGGTACGGCTGGATGCTCCGGCGAGGAACGCCTCGTCGCCGGTATATGACGTGACGTTGCGGACGATGAAGTCGCGTACGTCGATCGTGTCGCACCAACTGCCGTGTTTGAATTCGCGCCAGCAATGATCGTTACGAAGGTTCTTCGAAAGCCCGGCTGTTCCTTCCATGGCACTCTCCCAATAGATTGCTGCTTCGATCGCGTTCTAAGAGCCGGCAGCATGCCACGAGCAGAGGCCTCCTGCGGCGCAGGGTATTGATTTGAATCAATGGAGGAGTGCCGTAGCTATCCATTATTAGCCGGGTATCGGTGGTGGCGACCGGGAGACGGGCCATGATAAGCCGTCTGGCTCTGTTGATGATCTCGATCTTGGCCGTTGCCGCCAATGCTTCGGTGTGCTCGGCCGAGCCGGTCGCAACGCCGGGTGAGACGCCGCCTGTGTTGCAGGAAGAGACCTGGGTCCTACCGCTACCGCTACCGCTTCCGTCGATCGCGTATGTCATAAGGCCCGCAGGAAAAGGGCCGTTCCCCCTGGTGATCATGAATCATGGAGTGGCCATGGATCCCAGGGAACGCAGCTTCTTTCCGCTGGTCGAGTTTCGAGATGCGGCGTTCTGGTTTGCCCGCCGCGGCTATCTTGTTGTCGCTCGGGCAGGGCCGGGCTATGGCGCCGCCGGACTCGATATTCCGGAGCGCGGTCTCTATGGCTCCTTCTTTTCCAAGATCGGAAAGTGCACCAATCCCAACTTCCGGGACGCCGGGCTGGCGATTGCAAAATACGATGTTTGGACGATCAGCTATCTGACCGACCAAAAAATCATCCTGCCTGACAGAACCATTATCGTCGGGCAGTCAGCGGGGGGTTGGGGGTCGATCGCGCTCTCCAGCCGAAACCCGCCCGGCGTCAAGGCGGTCGTCGTTTTCGCCGCTGGTCGCGGGGGACGCGTCGACGGCAAGCCAAACAACAACTGCGCCCCTGACAAGCTGGTCGCGGCCACAGCCGAGTTCGGGCGAACCGCACGGGTTCCGATGCTCTGGATCTACACCCGCAACGACAGCTATTTCGGGCCCGATCTGTCAACCCGCACGCATGAGGCGTTCGTCCGCGCCGGCGGCAATGCCGAATACCATCTGCTGGATTCCTTCGGAAACGAAGGTCACATTCTGATCGATGCTCCCGAAGGCGTGAGAATTTGGTCTCCGCTCGTCAGCCAGTTCCTGGACCGACAACAATGATCCAGAACCAGTGACAAGGAAAGCACTATGGGTGTGAGGCGAAAATCTTCATGGGTGACACTGCTCGCCCTCGCACTGGCCTCAACGCCGCAACTCGCGTCGGCTGCACCGCTGACGGCGCCGAAGGAAGATCAGCCGCTTCCTGATCCGGAAGTCGCACCGCGCGGGCGTCATGCGCCGCGGGACATCAAATATTCTCCATGGCGCAAACTGTGCTTCAAGGCGCCGGGAAAGAATGTGCTCTGCCGGACGACGATCACGGGTACGTGGGATAGCGGACAGATGGCGATCCGCCTCGACGTGATCG
>JBATYU010001218.1:0-6890 GCA_049674245.1 Bradyrhizobium sp.
CTATTATAATGTGTCGAGGACTCATCGATCTCTGAACAAGGACGCCCCTCTCCATCGCGCGGTTGAGCGCCTCGGCGCCGTCATCTCACGGCCTGTCCTTGGCGGCCTTCACCATCAATATTGCAGAGTCTAATTTTCGGCACACACAGGGAGAACTTTTTGGTTCTGCCGACGTTAGGGTCAACACGAAACAGGAGGCCGGTTATGAAGAAGACTTTGATTATCGCCTCAGCCGCGATGTTGATCCTCTCATCGCCTAGCTTTGCAGGATCTACCAAAGGCGCTTCGGGAAGTGCGCCGGGCACTCAGATGAATAACTCGACCACAACCAATTCGCGCGGCGCATCCGAGTTCGCGCCAGGCGACAAGATGAACGACTCTCGGACAACGGGCATGTCAAAGGGTGCTTCCGAATTGAGCCCCGGTGACAAAATGAATGATACCCGCAAGACTCGGAAATAGCGTCCACCTCGCACTTGAGGACGAAGGCCCGGGAACCATACCGGGGCCTTTTGCATGCGCGGGAGCCGACCGTGTCTTGCTTGCGCCACAACCCGCGCACGATTGTGGCTTGCAGCATGGGTTCAGTCGCATCCGACAAGTCATTTTTCTGCCGTACTGGATCAACAGAAGGCGGTGACGTTTAGTTTGTTCGAGTGCTCCACAGTAAATTCGCGGCGGGAACTCGGACTAAGACGAGGAAATCCAGCAGCGAGAGCGACGATGAAGACGCTTTACGATTTGCTCGGGGCGCTTCCGAGCGATGACGCTGAAGGTCTCAGGACCGCATTCCGTAAAGCCGTCAAAAGGAGGCCTTCAAAGAGATAACGGCCCACAGGCGTACCGATGAGGGCGACGGCAGGCCAAGCGGATTAGGTTTACGGTAGGGACAGGTCTTGGGCAACACGCTTGCGGCGCGTCTTGCCTCGGTTCGAGTTGATCCACGCAGACATCGTGGCCGAGCTGGTCTTCGCCTCACCGGGGATGATGAGGCCTTTGCCCTGCGCGATCTTTTTTGCATACAATAACTGTGCTGGACTCACTGGCTTAGGCTCGAGTTTTCCGGCCGTTTCACCATTGGCTTTCTTGGGCGCGTGTTCGCTGAGAAACTTGCGGCAGATTGATATCGAAGCCTTGCAGCCGGGCGGTGGCTTAATACCCTTCTGCCGGCTAAGGCCGTCGGCGAAGCGCTTCATTGCAGGCGTTGGCGGATACTCTGATGCGCCGTTGCCGACTGACGCGCCAAGCAACACGGGTCCGCCGGCTGTGGCACCTTCGGTGAGCTTGCCGATAATGCGTTGAGCAACATCGCACACGGCGTCAATCGCACCGACCATCTCTTGTTTGCCGACGACGACATCATCGAGCAGGCATTCAAGTTGCGCCGTCACTCCCGGATCGACCAGTGCCGGATCGGCCTGTTTGAGAACGCCGAACAGCGAAAGGCCGGTCTCGGTCGGCACGATATTCTTTCCCTGGGCAATCAGAAAATCCTGCTTCTTCAGCCCGCCGATGATTTCGGCTCGCGTTGCCGGCGTGCCAATACCTTTGGCTTCCTTCAGGCGCTCCCGAAGACCCTCATCGTCAACAAAACGCCAAGCATGTTGCATGGCCTCGATCAGAGTGCCTTCGTTGTAGCGTGGCGGTGGCCGGGTCTCTTTGTACTCAATTTTGGGGTCCTGGAGCTTCGCGGTCTCGCCGTTGCGCAGTGGCGGCAGCAATTGCACCTCATCGCCCTTTTCTTCGGCTGGCTGCCAGTCCGGGAAGGCTGCTCGCCAACCGAGATCGATGGGCTGACGGCCGGCGGCGCGGAATTCGAAGCCGCGCACATCGAGCGTTGCGGTCGTCTGCCGGTACCGAAAGTCCGGCATCAGCGCTGACAGATAGGCCCGTGCGATAACGTCGAACAGTTTCTTCTCGTCGGACGACAGACGCGGCCAGACCTCCCGCAATTTTTCGATAGTGTTAACATTAGGAATGACGGCGTGATGGCTCGCGCTCTCCAGTCCCTTGTCGTAGAAGGTACCGCTCGCGCCTTTACGGATCACCGGCGGCTCGGGCACGGGGACTGCGCTAAAGGCTTGGCCTACCCGCAGTCCAGCCACGATCCGCGGTACGTCCGAAATCAAGCTCTGCGGCAGATAGCGCACCTCGGCGCGAGGATAGGTGATGACCTTCTTGCCCTGGCCACCATAGAGCTCCTGCGCCACCTCGAGCGTTTTACCAGCCGGCCAGCCGAAGCGGGAGCTACACAGTTTCTGCAACGAAGGCAAATCGTGCAGCTTAGGTGGCCCTTGACGCTTGTCCTCGACGCGCACAGCAAGCGCGCCCTCGAAGTCCCGAGCCGCATTGGCAATGGCCTCACCAATCTCGCGCTTAACAATTCGGTCCTGCGGCGCGTGCCGCATCTGGAATTGGCCCCCAGCAACCTTCGCGGTGGCGACAATTTCAAAATAGGCGAGTGGCACGAAGTTCCGGATTTCCAACTCGCGTTTACAGACAATGGCCAAGGTCGGCGTCTTTACCCGGCCGACGCCTATCACTCTTCGCGCGCCCTTTCCGAGAATGACGGTTGCAGTGCGAGTGAGCGAGAGGTTGTAAATCTGGTCGGACTGTCGGCGAGCTACGGCGGCGGCGTAAAGGCGGGCATATTCGGCATTTGGCTTTGCTCGGCCAAATGCGTCGCGGATGGTTTGCTCGTCCTGCGCGGTAAACAGCACCCGCATGACTTGGCCACGGTATTTGTAGTGTTCGAGAATCTCCTGACCGATCAGTTGGCCTTCGCGGTCGCAGTCAGTAGCAAGCCAAACTCGTTTGGCGGTGCGAAGCGCCTCGCGAATGGCTCTGAGTTTGGCGGCTTTGCTTCCGCCCTCTGCTGGGCGAGTGCCGTATAGTCCTTCTGGCCGCAGAAGTATCGGCGACCAACGCTTCCAGGCCGGCACAGCAACCTCTGGTTCGACCAGGTCGAACAAATGGCCCTCGGCCGGGAGGATATCACCGTAGCGAGAACCAACAGCGGCGCGGACGTCTTTTGCCTGGCTGGTTTTCTCCGTTATGACGATCTGATCTGCCATGACGGTCCATTGGAAGAATGGATTCAGCGGAATCTTGAAAAGAACATATAGTGAACCTTATCGATTCACAAGCTCCTCTTTGCCCCGGCCCACAGAGCGCCCCATAACCTAATTTCAGCTGGCACCGAGCAATGGACTGGCTTGTAGGGCTCTCGGGATTTCGCGAAACAGCGTATCGAAGAAAAAAGCCGATCTAGCCAAGGCTAATGGCTGCCATCACACGCGCCGGCAACGGTCCAAACTAATCGTAATCCTTTAGAAGATTTTCTTTTATGGCCAAGAAACTTCTTAAGCCGTCGCAGTTCCAGGTTGAAGACGCTGTTCGAACCCTGTTGGCTTGGGCAGGCAACGATCCCGATCGGCAAGGATTGAAGGAAACACCTTCTAGAGTGGCCCGTGCCTACAAGGAGTGGTTTAAGGGCTACCACGAAACCCCTGAGGTCGTGTCCCTTGTAGTGGTGTAGCTCGGTAGAGCAAAGCCGGTCGCCCGCGCGCCCTCAAGTAGCGCCGTAGCGGGCGGTCGGCTTTGCGGTGGTCACTGGCGATTCGCCGGTAGGATCGGATTGCGAACTCCAACCTGACCGAGGACATGCCGATCTGTTACGCGAGATGAGCAAATGCGCGGACGAGAGGATATCGTGCAAAATCCTCCTCGCTTGGATCGGACGTCCGGAAAGGTCTATAGGACCATCCGACTGTGAAACCAACCGCAATGCTGCAGGATGCGCTGATCGACCTGACAAACCGTGGTGAGATTGTTCTCGACCCCTTCCTCGACTCCGGGTCGACCCTGATCGCCGCCGAGAATACCGGTCGGGTGTGCTGCGGCGTTGAGTTCGATCCACTCTACGTCGATGTCATCATTCGGCGTTATGAGGCGGCAACAGGCATAGCCGTAATTCTCGCCGACACTGGCGAGGCCTTCAAAGAGATAACGGCCCAGGGGCGTACCGATGAGGGCGACGGCAGGCCAAGCGGATTAGGTTTACGGTAGGGACAGGAGGGTGGTGCCATCGCTAGACTGGCGGTAGGATGTGGGGCCAACATGGAGGACAAACATGGCCGAGCACAAGGTCTTCAGCGCTTGCCCGCACGACTGCCCGGATACCTGCGCCATGATCACCACCGTTCGCGACGGCAAGGCGATAGACGTGCGCGGTAATCCGGACCACCCGTTCACGCGTGGCGGGTTGTGCGTCAAGGTCAACGACTATCAGAACCGCGTCTACAGCCCTGATCGCGTGCTTTATCCGTTGAAGCGCACCGGACGAAAGGGCGCTGGCGAATTTCAGCGCGTCAGCTGGGACGCGGCACTCGGCGAGATCAAGACACGTTGGAGAGACATCATCGACCGGCACGGCCCAACTGCCATCCTCCCCTACAGCTATCTCGGAACCGAGGGTCTGCTGAACGGGTTAAACACCGGCGACGCATTCTTCAACAAACTCGGCGCAGTTGTATCCGAACGGACATTTTGCGATTCGGCGGCGATTAGCGCCTTTTTTATGTCCTGCGGCCCGACCGCCGCGGTCGATCCAGAAAGCTTCGTCCACTCGAAATACATCATCCTCTGGGCCATCAACACCATCAGCAACAACTTGCACCACTGGCCGTTCATCGCTGAGGCGCAGGCGCGCGGAGCCAAAGTCGTGGTGGTCGATCCGGTCTCGACACGCACCGCCAAGAAGGCCGATTGGCATGTTCGCATCCGCCCGGGCACCGATGCCGCGCTAGCGTTGGGCATGATGAATGTTATCATTGCGGAAGGGCTGGTCGATCGCGACTACGTCGATAAATATACGGTCGGCTACGAGGACCTTAAGGCGCGCGCCGCGCAGTTCCCGCCCGACAAGGTCGCCGCCCTTACCGGCGTCGCCGCCGAGGATGTGCGGAAGCTGGCGCGCGAATTCGCTACGGCGCAGCCGTCGGTGATCCGCATGGGGGTCGCCATCGAGCGCCACGCTGGCGGTGGCAACACGGTACGCGCGCTCTCCTGCCTGCCAGCACTGGTCGGTTCTTGGCGCCATTGCGGCGGCGGTATCCTGCATATGCCGATCTGGGCCTTTCCGGTTAACTGGGACGCTATGAGTCGGCCCGACTGGATCAGGCCGGGCACGCCCGTGATTAACCAGTGGCGGCTGGGGCCGGCGCTGACCGGTGAATTGCCGCTCAAGACGGCGATCCAGTCGCTGTTTGTCTTCAACTCCAATCCAATGGTGGTGGCAGCTGAGCAGGAAAAGATTGAGCGTGGCCTGGCGCGCGAAGATCTGTTTACCGTTGTCAGCGAGCAGTTCCTGACCGATACCGCGCTCTATGCCGACATCGTCCTGCCTGCCACGACACAGCTCGAGCAATTCGACGTCATGTTCTCGTGGGGCCATCTTTATCTCACGCTAAATGAGCCAGCGGTGGCACCGCTGGGCGAGGCGGTCCCTAACACCGAACTGTTCCGGCGGCTCGCCCGGACCATGGGGTTCAATGACCCATACTGGCAACGCAGCGACGAGGAAATGGCGATGGCGGCGCTCGACTGGACCAATCCCGTCCTCGAGGGCATCGACCTGGCATCGCTACGCAAGACGGGTTATGCGCGCCTCAAGGTTGGCACTCCGGAATCGTTCGTGCCGCACCGTGAAGGCAATTTTCCGACGCCGTCGGGCAAATGCGAGTTCAAGTCCTCGATAGCCGCCGGCGGCAACCTGGTCTTGCCGCTGTTTCGCCAAGGCTACACGGCGGAGCAGTCAGGCGAAGCACTCGACCCGCTGCCGGACTATATCCCACCCAAAGAATCGTCAGCGACCAATCCGATGCTGGCGAAGCGCTATCCGCTTAACATGCTGTCACCCAAGAGCCATGCTTTCCTGAATTCGTCCTACGCCAACTTGCCGGTCCAGCAACACCATGCCGGCCCGCAAAAGGTCATTATCAATCCGGGGGATGCCTCGTTGCGCGGGATCGCCGCGGGCGACCTTGTGCGGGTGTTCAATGACCGCGGCGCCTTCCAGGCGCTCGCCGAGCTTTCGCTGGATACGATGACGGGCGTCGTGGTGTCGCCGATGGGTTACTGGCCCCGCGACAGCCGCCCGCGGCGGTCCGTCAACGCGATTAACCCACCGGCCTTCGCCGACTACGGTAACGCGCCGACATTCTCCGACACGCTGGTCGAGGTGGCGAAGGTGGTGGCCGCCGCTGCGTAGTGAGCTGAGCAGACCGGACATAATTCAGTTTCGGCTGGCTAACCAGGGCCCGGATAGGCTGCAGAGGGTCGATCCGCGAGGCGCGGGAAGAGCTACGTGACCATGAATTCGAGCAGCATCGCGCGATTCTCTTTTAACCGCCAACCGGAACGACAGGGACAGCGCGTTATCTCTTCGAGACGCGACCGCCGAACTGATCAAGCTGTTCAAAGTTGATCGACGCGCGGCCGCGGCATAGGCCCGCTACCCGTTAGCGGAACGCGACCCCAATGCGTCCTCTTGGGGCGGGCATAGGCCGCCGCTTTCGAGCAGCTCACTAGGCCCACGTAGGTCGTTTGGCACAGCCGGCTACGGCCTTTCCAGGTCGCCGTCGCCTGCCCTTGACCCGTGGTGAGGCCATCTTTTTGGCATCAAAATGGAATTGCAGGATCAACGGCCACATCAATGCCGCTGCCGTTGCGCGCCTCTTGCGGGTAGAGGCTGCTCTCCGGCTCCGGCGGCGTGGCCGGCTGTCGAACCGCCACTGGCGCGATATAGGTCGGCGGGGGTGGTGGCGGGCGGCGGGCTGGCGAAAAGATTGGCCGCTCCCGTGTGATCGACAATTGCTCGAGCGGCAGCG
>JBATYU010001219.1:0-2398 GCA_049674245.1 Bradyrhizobium sp.
ACTGCGGTAACGCCGCACGGTGGGTTCTGTGGGGGCGAAAGCCAGCAATGGCTTAGCTACCCGACAATTCCGCCTGCACGGATTTGGGCGGGGGGCGGTCAGCAATGACCGTCCCTACCGCGCTTCGTACTGAGTTCTTCCGCATTTGGACCCGAACCGGACATTGGCCCTCCGCAGAACCCGTCGCCATGGTCCGATAGGATGCCCGAAATGGGTCGGCCGGATACTTGAAGGGTCCGGCGTGACAACCCAACTCTTCTATTGTCGTAGTCTATTTCGCAGAAGTCCTTGGCAGGCGCCTTAAAACGGCAACGGCTATGATTAGGAACGGACTTTACTTCTATAGCTCAAAAGCGCGGGACGGCGTGGATGGTGGCGCGGACGGCGTCATGATATTGCGCGACGGGACGATGCTCGGTGGTACCGTTTTTTTTTCGTCGGCACCTACAGTTGCTCCGGCGCGAAATGGAAAGGTGAATTTACCAATCAAGAGCACACCCCAGCACCCGTTACGCGGCCCATGGCGCGAAAGGGAACCGTCACCATCGGATTTAGCGGTACGTATACCGACACGGATGCGCAATTTGAACTCACAGCACTCGTTGGCAAGCGAAGCCTTCAATACCAGGCAATTATGCGGCTGCTGGCACGGATTGATCAATCGACTGCCGCCGCCGTCGTCACCGCAGGCACCGCCCCTAACGAATGCATAAGAGAAAAGGGAGAGGATTAAATGTGGATAATGACAAACAACAGCTACCTGTCGATCGTAAGCAAGGATTGTGGCCCGGCTGAACTGCTGGTCAGGGCTCGGCGTACCGGGGATATCGAGAAGGTATTCCCAGATGCCAAGGTAACCCGGAACACCAACAGTGATTATCTGTATAGGGCAGTTCTGCCACGCGATGCGGTGAAACAGGCCTTGGCCGCAATGATCGACCATATCGATTACCCGAACTTCAAGGATAGCGTTGAAGACAGGTCATTGCATGCTGCCTATGTCAGTGTCTGGTGTGCAATGGCAGGACTACAACATCCGCCGCCAGAAATAGAGCGGGCGACCCACTCAAGGTCAGCTCTAGCCTCGAAAAACACACTGTAGCGCCTAGACTTGCGGGTGCCGAAAATACTCAGGACGGACCCATACGAGCGTGCGGACATCACTTGGAATACCTATTACGACTGGCTGCTTGACCACTCCTTTCTTGCAGTCCCCGCGCAGGATTACGTCGGTCAGTTCTTACTGACGTTCAGGGATTATCCGCAGCGCGAGAAGGCGGCAAGCTTCAATGTGGATGATGTCCTTGCCAAGCTGAAGGAGAGTTCAGGGTCGAAGTAAACGAAGCCGATAGCGTGTTGACTACGCGCTCAATACGCAATGACACTCAGCCCTTGGCCAACGCCGGGGGCTGATGCTTCATTTCCGCCTCTGGCACGAAGCTGCCAATCCGTGATGTCCGCAGTTCGGTCGCACTATTGCGGAAGTTCGATTTCAGGATCGTCAGGGCCGTTTTTGACCGATACCGGATCTCGCAACACCCTGGGTGAAGTCTGGTCAGACCAGGATCACTCTGCGGTTTGATGTTGACCCAGATCAAAGAATGGGATGGCGTGGCATGTTAATCGGCAGCATGGGTAGGCGGCACCATTGGAAATTCATGGAGATGAGCAAATGGTTACGCAAAGCAATACCCACTTCTATATAATTTGGGCCAAAGAGCGTCTCGATGAAATGGACGCCATACTGACATCGCTTCAAGGCAAAGCTGCTGTCGTGCAGGCCGACGTTCGCGACAAGGCCAACAAGGCTCTCGCTGACCTGAGCAAAACCCGTGATGGCTTCCGGGACACCTTCAAGAAGCAGGCGGAGGCTAACGAGGCTGCCTGGATCAGCGCAATTGCAAAACTAGAGGCTGAGTGGAACTCGTTCGAGGCCGAGCTTAAGAAATATGTCGAGAGCTTCGGCAACCAAATCGAGCACCAGCAGGCGACTTTCAAGCTTCAAGCTGCGGCCCAATTGAAAGCATGGCGCGAAGCGGCCGACAAACTTGGCAGCGATGCCAAAAAATTCGCTGCTGAGCGTCGGACCGAGATCGACGGCGCGGTGAAGCGCATGAACGCCGATGCCGCCGCGGCAGAGGAAAAACTCCAGAAGCTGAACCAGGCAGGGACCCAGCCATGGTCTTCACTTATGGCCGCGTTGACGGAAACGCGTGCTGCGTTCGATCGCGCCAATCAGGCGGCGAGGGAGGCGTTCAAGCGAGCTGCCTGAGAGGGTGAACTCGATCTTGCGGCGATCGCGGATCCGCGGGCGCTGGCTGATGTCGATCACGCCGTGGTTCGCGCCTGCTGCGGCGTCGCTGAAACCGGATCGGTGCTGCTGACGGACGTGGACCTG
>JBATYU010001220.1:0-20778 GCA_049674245.1 Bradyrhizobium sp.
GACCCCGAGCACGTCCGCCAGGAACAGGCCATCGAAGCGGCCGCGCTCGAGCGCCTTGGCAAGGTCGATCCAGTACGGCAGCCGGTTATATTCGCTGGTGCGGTCGCGCGGGTGCGTCCACAGCCCCGGCGATTGATGCGCGACGCAGTTCATGGCGAAGGCGTTGAGCCGGATTTGTTTTTTCATGCCCGAAAAGCTTGCGGCGCGCCGCAAAGTCTCCCTGATATCGGTCCGGTCTCAGCGCCGGGTGGTGCGGCGGAAATTGTTGCATTCCGGCCGACTTTAGCAAGGTAAATTCCACCCACGCGTTGCCCACTTCCGGCCGCTGTCATGTCCCGATACGCTCGCGGCGCGCGAGGAGCTTCGCGAGCTGGGAAAAAGGCAAGACATGACCCGCCGACCGTCCTGATGTACGGCCATGGCGATGTCGTCGATGGCATGGTCGGCGAATGGCGCGACAACCTCGATCCATGGAAGACGACAATGTCAGGCAATCGCCTCTACGGCCGCGGCACCGCCGACAATAAGGGGCAACACAGCATCAACATGGCGGCGCTCCACGCGGTTCGCGAGGCGGAAAGCTCGGCTTCAACGCCAAATTCATCATTGGCGTGAGCGAATGGCGGCGGCTCCAGCGCGCCTGCGGCAGCGCGTTTGTCGTAATTGTCCGGGACGGTGCTCGTCTGTCTTGTCATGGACCCTGTTTGGGGGTCGTATGACCACCAACGGTCACATTTCTATTCGAACCCGACCTGTACAAGCATTCCGGAAACCATCCAGAGGGAGAGCAAGGATGAAACAGTTACGTCTATCTGGTCTTGCAATTGCGGCTGTGTTTTGCGTCGGCCAGGTCAATGCCGAAGAGCTGACCGGCACATTGAAGAACATCAGGGAAACCGGGACGATCACGCTCGGCTTTCGCGACTCGTCGATCCCGTTCTCCTATCTCGACGACAACCAGAAGCCGGTCGGCTTTGCGATGGACATCTGCCACCGAATAGTCGATGCCGTGAAAAAGGAGCTCAAGCTCGACAAGCTCGAGGTCAAGCTCAATCCGGTGACGTCGTCGACCCGCATTCCGCTCTTGGCCAACGGCACCATCGACCTCGAATGCGGCTCGACCACCAACAATGCCGAGCGGCAGAAGCAGATCGCCTTCACCAATACGCATTTTCTGACCGCGAGCCGCTTCGTCTCGAAGAAGGCGAGCAAGATCAACTCGATCGACGATCTCAAGGGCAAGTCGGTGGTTTCCACCGCCGGCACCACCAACATCAAGCAGCTCACCGAAGCCAACGCCGCGCGCAATCTCAACATCAACATCATTCCGGCCAAGGATCACGCCGAGGCCTTCCTGATGGTCGAGACCGACCGGGCCGCAGCCTTTGTGATGGACGACATTTTGCTGGCGAGCCTGGTCGCAAGCTCGAAGGAGCCGTCCGCCTACGTCATCTCCACGGATGCGTTTTCGAAGCCCGAACCTTACGGGATCATGCTGCGCAAGGACGATCCGGCGTTCAAGAAGGTGGCAGATAGCGCGACCGCCGCGCTTTATACGAGCGGCGAGGGCTTGAGGCTCTATGACAAGTGGTTCATGCAAAAAATCCCGCCCAAGGGATTGAACCTCAACGCACCGATCTCAGCCGAGCTGAAGGCCGAGTTCGCCAAGCCGTCGGACTCACCGGATCCCGATTCATACAATAAGGCGATGTAGTAGGGCGATGCGACAATGCGATTTTAGCAATTCCTGGCTCATGCGATGGCCCGGTCATCGCATGAGTTTTGGGGGCAAAACCCGGGGGGCGTGTAGCGGTTACCCGCCATTTCGGCCCGATTTATGCAAGCCTTCCGGAAGTCATCGCAACTGCGACTCATCCAAGCGAGGGAAGCACGTATGAAATGCCTGCGTATCATTGGCCTTGCGCTCGCAGCCTGCCTCGCGGCAGCGCAGGCCAACGCCGAAGATCTCACCGGGACGCTCAAAAAAGTCAAGGAAACCGGCACCATCACCATTGGCTACCGCGATTCCTCGATCCCGTTCTCTTATCTCGACGACAACCAGAAGCCGATCGGCTTTGCGATCGACATCTGTTACAGGATAGTCGACGCCGTCAAGGGCGAGCTCAAGCTCGACAAGCTCGCGATCGAATTCAATCCGGTGACGTCATCGACCCGGATTCCGCTCTTGGCCAATGGCACCATCGACCTCGAATGCGGTTCGACCACCAACAATGCCGACCGTCTGAAGCAGGTTGCCTTCACCAACACCCACTTTCTGACCGCGACCCGCTTCGTCTCGAAGAAATCCAGCAACCTCAACTCGATCGATGATCTGAAGGGCAAGTCGGTGGTCTCGACGTCGGGCACCACCAACATCAAGCAGCTCACCGAAGCCAATGCCGCCCGCAACCTCGACATCAACATCATCCCGGCCAAGGAGCATGCCGAATCCTTCCTGATGGTGGAGACCGATCGGGCCGTGGCAGTCGTGCTGGACGATATCCTGCTCGCAAGCTTCGTCGCCGGATCGAAAGACCCGGACGCCTATGTCATGTCCAAGGACGCGTTCTCCAAGCCCGAGCCCTACGGCATCATGCTGCGCAAGGACGATCCGGCCTTCAAGAAGGTGGCAGATAGCGCGACCGCCGCGCTCTATACGAGCGGCGAGGGCCAGAAGCTTTATGACAAATGGTTCATGCAAAAGATTCCGCCCAAGGGGCTGAACCTCAACGCGCCGATCTCAACCGAGCTGAAGCACGAGTTCGCCGTGCCTTCCGATTCCCCCGACCCAGATTCCTACAAGGCGATGTGAACTTTGCATTGGCCCGGCCATTGCCTGATCTGATACCGGTGGCGCAGACTCCGCCAGCATTGGCGCAGTCGCGAGGGCCGTCGTGAACTATCACTGGAATTGGCGCATCTTCTTCGAGCCGGCCCCGAACGGGATCGGTACCTATCTCGACATGCTGCTGTCCGGGTTGGTCCTGACCATCGAGACCGCGCTTTGCGCCTGGATCATTGCGCTGGTGTTGGGATCGGTCGTCGGCGTGCTGCGCACGCTGCCCTCGAAGACCGCGTCCTGGGTCGGCTTCGCCTACGTCGAATTCTTCCGCAACATGCCGCTGTTGGTACAGCTTTTCATCTGGTTCTTCGTTCTGCCGGAACTGCTGCCGCCGTCGTGGGGGCTGTGGCTGAAGCAGATGCCCCACGCACCGTTCTACACCGCGGCGATCGGGATCGGGTTGTTCATGTCGGCGCGCGTCGCCGAGCAAACCCGGGCCGGCGTCAACTCGCTGCCGCGCGGGCAAAGATTGGCTGCGACCGCGCTCGGACTGACGACCGCGCAGGTCTACGCCTACGTGCTCTTGCCGATGGCGTTTCGCATCATCATGCCGCCGCTGACGTCCGAATTTCTCTCGACTATCAAGAATACGTCGGTCGCCATCACTATCGGCCTGATCGAGCTGACCGGCGAGGCGCGGGCCATGCAGGAATTCTCCTTTCAGGTGTTCGAGGCCTTTACTGCCGCGACCGTGCTGTATCTGCTGGTCAATATCGTCGTCGTCACCGCCATGCGCTTCTTCGAGCGCGCGATCGCGATCCCTGGCTACATAACGGGCAAGTGAGCCAAAGCCGATGTTCGCCAATTTCGACTTCGAAGTCATCCACCGTTCGCTGGCGTATCTGTTCGTCGACGGCATGACGTTCACGCTGACGTTGACGGGGCTGTCTGCATTGGGGGGCCTGATCTTCGGCACGATGATTGCGTTGATGCGGTTATCCGGCCTCCCGCTGCTCGGGCGGATCGCCGCCCTCTATGTCGACCTGATGCGCTCGCTGCCGCTGGTGCTGGTGATCTTCTGGTTCTATTTCCTGGTGCCGTATATCGGGCAGTGGCTGACAGGATCATCGCGGCCGATCCGCGTCGGCGCGTTCGCTTCTTCGCTCATCACCTTCGTCCTGTTCGAGGCGGCGTATTTCGCCGAAATCATGCGCGCCGGCATCCAGTCGATCTCGAAGGGACAGCCCGCGGCAGCCCAGGCGCTCGGCCTGACCTATGGCCAGACCATGCGCTATATCGTGCTGCCGCAGGCATTCCGGAACATGGTGCCCGTGTTGTTGACGCAGACCATCGTGCTGTTCCAGGACACCTCTCTGGTCTATGTGCTGTCGATCCCGGATTTCCTCGGCGCCGCCAGTAAAGTGGCGCAGCGCGACGGCCGTCTGGTCGAGATGTATTTGTTCGCGGCCGCGGTCTATTTCATCATTTCCTGCGCCGCGTCGTTCGGCGTCCGGCAATTGCAGTCGCGCATTGCGGTGATGCGCTAAAGCATGATCCGGAAAAGTGGATACCGGTTTTCCCTCGCGACAAACGCGAAAACGCGTTTGCGCGGAGATCTTGCTCAAACAAGGAGACAGAGCGGGATGATGATTCGAAGAAAAATCATCCGACTCTAGCGAGAATTCATGATCGAGATCAACCACGTCGATAAATGGTACGGCAGCTTTCAGGCGCTGAAGGATTGCACCACCCGCGTCGCCAAGGGCGAGGTGGTGGTGGTGTGCGGCCCTTCGGGCTCGGGGAAATCGACATTGATCAAATGCGTCAACGCGCTCGAGCCTTTTCAGAGCGGCGAGATCATCCTCGACGGTATCAAGGTCAACGACCCCAGGACAAACTTGCCGAAACTGCGCGCCCGCGTCGGCATGGTGTTCCAGCATTTCGAGTTGTTTCCGCATTTGCGGATCATCGACAATCTTTGCCTGGCGCAGGAAAAAGTGCTGGGCCGGTCACACGACGAGGCTGTCGCGAAGGCTTCTAAGTTGCTCGATCGCGTGGGTCTGAAAGATCATGCGCGCAAATACCCGGCTGAACTATCCGGCGGCCAGCAGCAGCGCGTCGCGATCGCGCGGGCGCTCGCAATGGACCCGATCGCGATGCTGTTCGACGAGCCGACCTCGGCGCTCGATCCGGAAATGATCTCTGAAGTGCTGGACGTCATGGTCGATCTTGCCCGCGACGGCATGACCATGATGGTCGTGACCCACGAAATGGGCTTTGCCAGCAAGGTTGCCCACCGCGTCATCTTCATGGACCAGGGCGAGATCGTCGAGGACGCGCTGAAGACCGATTTCTTCGGTAGTCCCCGCAGTGACCGTGCGCAGAAGTTTTTGTCGAAGATTCTCTCGCACTGAGCCCGGTCATTCCGGGATGCGCCCACTTGGGCGCAGGCCCGGAATCCATACTCACGATGGTGGTTATGGATTCCGGGCTCGCCGCTTCGCGTCGCCCCGGAATGACGAGGGGAGGGTTTATCGGTACCAACAACTTGCGTATATGATTACCGCTCGTACCGCTACAGGAGACACCCCACTTGGAACAGATCGCTTACGTCAACGGTTCGTTTGTGCCCATCGCAGACGCCAAGGTTTCGATCCTCGATCGCGGCTTCCTGTTTGCCGACGGCATTTACGAGGTCGCGGCGGTGCTGGATGGCAGGCTGGTCGACAATGCCTCGCATTTGGCGCGGCTAAAACGCTCGGTCGGCGAAATCTCGCTCGCATTGCCGGAGACGCTCGACCGTATTCAGGAAATCGAGAAGGAACTGGTCGCGCGCAACGATCTCGTCAACGGCATGGTCTATCTCGAGGTTACGCGCGGTGCCGACAACGGGCGCGATTTTGCGTTCCCAAAAGGTATCTCGCCGACCTTGATCATGTTCACGACAGTCAAGGATATCGTCAACGCGCCGTCGGCCAAGACCGGAATCGGCGTCATCACCGTGCCGGACCTCCGCTGGACGCGGCGCGACATTAAGAGCGTGGCGCTGCTCGCGCAAGTGTTGGCAAAACAGGCCGCGGCCGAAGCCGGCGCCGGAGAGGCCTGGATGATCGAGGACGGCAAGGTCACCGAGGGCGGCTCGTCATCGGCCTTCATCCTGACCCAGGATGACGTGCTGGTGACCCGGCAGAATGGCAGCGAGATCCTGCCCGGCTGCACCCGCAAGGCGGTGGTGGCGCTCGCGCAAGAGCGCCAGCTGCGCGTCGAGGAGCGCCCGTTCACGGTTGAGGAAGCACTCGCCGCGAAGGAAGCCTTCATCACCAGCGCCACCTTGTTCGTGCAGCCGGTGATCTCGATCGACGGCAAGACCGTCGCGGGTGGCAGGCCCGGCCCGATGACCAGCCGGCTGCGCGAGATCTATGTCGATTTCGCCCGCGCCACCGCGGTGTAATATTCAGGCCGCGGCCTTGGCCTTCACCGGCGGCACCGCGCGGAACGAGATCGCGAGCCGGTTCCACGCATTGATCGTGGCGATCAGCATCGTCAGATTGACCGTCTCGGCTTCCGAAAATTGCGCGCGGACGTCGCTGTAGATGTCGTCCGGCGCATGGGTTGCCGAGATCAAGGTCACGGTTTCCGTCCATGCCAGCGCGGCGCGCTCGCGATCGCTATAGACCGGGGCTTCGCGCCACGCGTTCAGAAGATACAGGCGCTGTTCGCTCTCGCCGTGCTTGCGCGCGTCCTGGGTGTGCATATTGATGCAGAAGGCGCAGCCGTTGATCTGCGAGGCCCGCGTCTTGACGAGTTCGATCAGGGATTGTTCGAGGCCACTGGCCTGCACCTGGGCTTCCAGCGCGGTCAGCGCCTTGATCGTATCGGGCGCGGCCTGATAGAAATTCATTCGTGGTTTCATGGTCGTTCTCCTTTCTTGGGATTGAATATTCTAATGCGCGCCGCCTGATTCAAGATGGTCGGGTTTCTTCAGGAGCAGGGCTGCCATGAGGGCTACGATCAGGGTGGCGCCGAGTAGATAGAAGGTGTCGCTGAAGGCTAGGATAAAGGCCTGTTTCTGCACGACCTTGCCGATCGCGACATAGGCGCGGTGCATGGCGTCAACGCGGTCGATCACGCCGTGGTTCATGAAATACTGCGTCAGCTGCTCGATCCGGGTGCGGGTCGCCTGTTCGAAGATCGATACCGATTGCGACAGCACGTTCGAATGATATTGCTCGCGCTTGGTGAGCACCGTCTGCAGCACGGCAATACCGATGGCGCCGCCGAGGTTGCGCATCATGTTGAACAGACCGGACGCGGAACCGGCGTTCTCCACCTCGATGCCCGCGGTCGCAACCGCCGACAGCGGCGTCAGCACCAGCGCCTGGCCGATGGCGCGGACGACGTTGGGCCAGAACAGCTGATCAGTGGCGTAGTCGTTGGTCATGTAGATGTTCATGAAGTTGGAAGCGGCAAACAGGACAAAGCCGACGCCGATCACGATGCGCGGGTCGATGCGCCTCATCAGCCGCGGCACCAGCGGGATGAGCAGGAGCTGCGGCAGGCCGGTCCATGCCAGCACCATGCCGATCTGCTCGGAATTGTAGCCCTGGATGCGGGATAGATAGACCGGCAGGATGTAGACCGAGCCATAGAGGGCGACGCCGAGCAGGAAGTTCGCAAGCACGCCCAAGCCGAAATTGCGACGGAACAGGATGCGCAGGTTCAAGAGCGGCCTCTTCTCGATCAGCTCGATCGCGACGAACAGCGTCAGCGCGATCGCAGCGATCCATGCGAGGCGGACGATGAAGGGCGAGCCGAACCAGTCGTCCTTGTTGCCCTCTTCCAGCACGGTCTGCAGCGCGGCCAGGCCGATCGCCATGGTGATGATGCCCGCCCAGTCGCCCTGCGCGAGTTGCGACAGCTTCATCGGCGTTGCTTCCAGCGAAAAGTAGAGCATGCCGATCATGATCGCGCCGGGCACGAGGTTGACATAGAAGATGTATTCCCAGCCAAAATTCTCGGTGAGATAACCGCCGATGGTTGGTCCGATCGCCGGCGCGAAGGTCGCCGAGATCGCAAACAGCGCAAGCCCGATCGGCTGCTTTGCCTTCGGCAGCAGCGTGATGATCAGCGTGAACGCCATGGGGATCAGCACGCCGCCGGTAAAACCTTGCACGGCGCGGAGCGCGATCATCTGCGGCAGGTCTTGCGCGAGGGCGCAGGCCGCGGAGAAAACCAGGAACAGTACCGCGTTGGTGAGGAGATAGAGGCGGACCGAGAACACTTGCGCGAGCCAGCCGCTCAACGGGATCACCACGATCTCCGCGATCAGATAGGAGGTCGAGATCCAGCCGCCGTCGTCGATGCCGGCGCCGATCGCGCCCTGAATGTCTGCAAGGGAAGCGTTGACGATCTGAATGTTGAGCACCGCCATGAAGGCGCCGAGCGTGGCGCCGATCACCGCGATCCAGGTTTTTGCGGAGACCGCAGGAGATGCCGGCGCCGCGACGGGCGCGCGATCGCTGATGGTGGCGGAAGCGGTGCTGATGGTGGGCTGGAGCGCGGTCATGGGAGTGTCCTCGGGGCTTGCAGAGGAAGCATGCATTAGGTGGCTGATTTCGATAATCGGGTAAGAAGCGAAAGGATTGTCCGGCGGAGCTTGATAATCCTCGCCGGAGCATTGCGTCAGCCGCCGTTCGGCCGCACCGATTGCGCGTTCGAGGCGATTTGATTGGCTGCCGCGCGCTCGGCAACCACCGTCGCCTTGGTGTTCACAGTCGGCTCCGCCGACATGCCGGGGCGCAGCAGGCCGTTCAGGCTCTGGTCGTCGAGCACGATCTTCACCGGCACCCGCTGCACGATCTTGGTGAAATTGCCGGTCGCGTTGTCGGGCGGCAGCAGCGAGAATTCCAGGCCGCTGGCCGGCGACAGGCTGTCGACATGGCCCTTCAGCCGCGTCGAACCAAAACTGTCGATCCGGATTTCGACCGGCTGGCCGTTGCGCACGTTCGTGAGCTGGGTCTCCTTGAAATTCGCCACCACATAGACGGCGTCGAGCGGAACGACCGCCATCAACTGCGTTCCGGCCTGCACGAATTGGCCGACCCGGAGCGAGCGCGCGCCGACCGTGCCCTCGACCGGCGCCGTGATCTGCGTGTAGGACAGGTTCAGCGCGGCCTGTTGCGCGACCGCACGGGCGTGATCGAGTTGCGCGACAGCCTTGGCCCGGTCGGTGGTGAGAACGTCGACCTTCCTCTGCGCCGCGAGCAGCGCCGATTTACCGTGCTGCAACTGCGCGGTCTTTTCGCGCAGCGCCGCGTCGGTCTGTTGGGCGCGCTGGATGGTGCCGGAGCCGGACTTCATCAGATCGTCGTAGCGAGTCTGTTCTTCCTGCGCGAATTTCAGATTGGCCTCAGCGGCGGCGATATCGGCCGTGCCCTGTTCGATGATCGGTTGCTGCAGGGCCAACTGCGCATCGAGGTTGCGCACCGCGGCTTCGGCAGCGGCGACATCCGCGTTCGCCTGGTTGAGCGCCGCCCTGAAATCGCGATCGTCGATCCTGGCCAGCAATTGTCCGGCTTTCACCGGCTCATTGTCCCCCACCAACACTTCCGCGATGTAGCCGGAGACTTTCGGCGCGATGATCGTGGAATCGGCTTTGACATAGGCGTCATCGGTGGCTTCCAGGTAGCGACCGGTCGTGAGGTAGTCGTAGCCAAGGTCTGTTGCCCCGGCGACGCCAAGGCTCAGCGCCAGCGCGAGGCCTACCCGCTTGATTGCCTGCCGGGACGGGCGAAGACTTATTTTTGATGTGGCATCAGAGACATAAGAAGCGTTCGACATGGCATCCTCCTGGTCGGGAAGCGTCCTCCCCGAGAGGGCGCCGGTTCATGCCCGCAAGATGCAATGTCGCGCGCGATGTGATAATCCAATAAAAAATTGAAGCATTATCCAGTGAGAGAGGATAATCGGAGACGGCGATGGATCGGCTGACCAGCCTGACGGCGTTCGTCCGGGTCGTCGACAGCGGCGGATTTTCCGCCGCCGGCCGCCGCCTCAACATGTCGACGACGATGGTGAGCAATCACGTCCAAGCGCTGGAAGAGCGGCTCGGCGCGCGGCTTCTGCATCGCACCACGCGTAAGGTCAGTCTCACCGAGGTCGGCCGGGCCTATTACGATCGCGCGACGCAGATCCTGGCCGACATCGAGCAGGCCGACGATATCGCCGGCGCCCTGCAATCGACGCCGAGCGGCACGCTGCGGATCTACACCGCGACCCATATCGTGCCGTTTGTCGCGCCGGTCGTGGCCGAATTCCTAAAATCCTATCCCGACGTCAAGATCGACCTGAACATGGGCGAGCGGGTCATCGACATCATCGATGAAGGATTCGACGTCGCGATTCGGCTCACCCCGCCGCCCGATTCAAGCCTGATCGTCCGCAGCCTCGCGACCTGGCGGCATGTGCTGTGCTGTTCGCCCTTCTATCTCGAAAAGCACGGACGGCTGCAGCAATTGTCCGAACTGTCGGAGCACAATTGCGTTCGCCACGTGCTCTATCCATTCGGGGACGAGTGGCATTTCGCCGATCGCAAGGGCATGCCGGCCACCGTGCGGGTATCCGGTAATCTGATCACGAACAGCGGCGAAACGCTGCGCTCGGCTGCGCTGGAAGGCATCGGCGTCTCGCTGGCTGCGGGGTTTCTGGTTCATGACGACCTCGAAGAGGGTCGGCTGGTTCGGCTGCTGCCGGAATACCGGCCGGTGGAGCTTTCGATGAACGCGGTCTATCCGCATCGCCATCATCTGTCGGCCAAGGTGCGGACCTTCATCGACATGCTGGCGCACCACAGCGCCGAGCAGCAGAAGCTGATCAATCCTTATTCGTGACGGCCGACGTAACCGCCATCTGGATCGGACTGCAGCAATGCAATAACATCGATCCGTCCCACCTGTCTGATCAAACGGACAATGTTGACGCCTCACGTGCTCTCCCGTCCTTCGACAGCGCTGTTCGCGATGGCTGCGGCGATCCCGGTTGCCTCCGCGCCGGCCGCTGCCGCCGATTTCGGTCCGCCGCCGGGGGCAAAGCTCTCGATTGCGAAATTGGCGCCGATCCAGAGTTTCGTCGACGGCGAAATCGCGGCAGGGCGGATCCCGGGCGCCATCGTCCTGATCCAGCGTCACGGCCAGCCGGTGTATCTGCAATGTTTCGGCAAGCGCAACCTCGAGACGGGCGCGCCGATGACGCTGGACACGATCTTCCCGATTCACTCGGTCACCAAGACCATCACCAGCGTAGCCGCAATGATGCTGGTCGATCGCGGCAAGATCGCGCTCGACGATCCCGTCAGCAAATACATCCCGTCGTTTGCCGGCATGAAGGTCGGCGTCGAACGCAAGGATGATGCGGGAAAGCCGGTGCTCGATCTGGTGCCGCCGCGCCGGCCGATCACGATCGAGGATCTGTTGCTGCACACCTCCGGCATCACCTACGGTTTCTATGGCAACGGCCTGGTCAAGGCAGCCTATAACGGCATCTATCTCGGTGATTTCGACAATGCCGAATTTGCCGAAAGGATCGCGAAGGTGCCGCTAGCCGAGCAGCCGCGCACGCTGTGGGATTACGGGCATTCGACCGACATTCTCGCCCGCGTCATCGAGGTCGCCTCCGGAAAGTCGCTCTATCAGTTCGAGAAGCAAAACCTGCTCGATCCGCTCGGCATGACCACAACGAAATTCTTCCTGACCGATCCGGCCGAGCGGGCGCGCTACGCGCAGCCGCTCGCCAAGGACCGGCACGTCGAACGAAATTCGCTCGACGTCACGCGATGGGAATCCGGCGGCGGCGGCATGGTCTCCACCATCGCCGATTTCGCCCGTTTCGGCCAGATGCTGCTCAATGGCGGGAAACTCGACGGCAAGACCTACTTGAGTCCCGCGACCTTTGCGACGATGACGACCGATCACATCGGCGGCGGATCGGGGGTTGCACGCGATTACTTTTATTTCCCCGGTGATGGTTTCGGGTTCGGCTACGGTTTTGGTATCCGCACCGATCCCGGCAATGCGGTGCCGCCGCCGCCGGGCTCGCTCGGCGAGATCAAATGGGACGGCGCCACCGGGGTCTACCTGGTGGTCGACCGCACCGAGGATATGTTCTTTGTGGTGATGCAGGATTCACCCTCGGGGCGAATGCATGTCATCACCACGATCAAGAAGATCGTCTACGACGCGTTCGAGAAATGATGCTGCGAAGACCAGACGAGAGCGATCAAGCCACAGCAGTGCCGGCGCGCATTATCGCATTCGACCGCGCGCGCACCTTCATTACGCTGTTGGTGCTGTTGCACCACTCCGTCGTCAACTACACCCATTTCGGCAGCGGCGATCGGATGCGCTGGCTCGGCTTCGACCTTGTCGTGCTGTTCAACGACAGCTTCTTCATGGCCTGCATGTTCTTCATCGCCGGCCTGTTCGTCCGCGACAGCCTGGCGCGAAGGGGGAGCGCGAACTTCCTCGGCCATCGCGCCTTTCGGCTGGGGGTGCCGTTCTTGATCTCGATCTTCGTGCTGATGCCACTAGCCTATTATCCGACGTTCCTGCGTTACCATCTGCCGGGAACCACAGATTTCAATTTCTTCCATTTCTGGTGGCACACGCTCACCATCGGGCCATGGCCCTCGGGCCCGGCCTGGTTTCTGTGGGTGCTGTTGGCGCTTGACGCGATCGCCGCGGCGATCTGGTTTCTGGCGCCACGCGCGCTCGATTTGCTTGGCCGGCCGATCTATGCGCTGCGCTACCGGCCGGGCTTCGCTTTCGTCGGATTCCTGATGTTCTCGATTATCGTCTATCTGCCGATGCACCTGATCTTCGGCGACGCAAGCTGGCTCGAGCCTGGCGGATATCCGCTGCCGATCCAGACCAGCCGCATCCTGCTCTATGGCGGGTATTTTTTTGGCGGCGTCGGTGTCGGTGCCATGGACTTGAGGGCGGGCCTGCTGGCGCAAAACAGCGAACTGGCAAGCCGCTGGAGGATATGGCTTGCCTTTGCGCTGCTGTTCTACGGCGCGATCCTGCTGTTGGTTTACGCGCACCACAATTGGATCGCGGATTTCAACTCGCCGCCGCGCGCGTGGCGGACAGAATATGGCCTCGCCTTTGCGATGTTCAGCGCCGCGATGACGTTCGCGGTGCCGGCGTTTTATTTGCGCTTCGCAAAGTCCAGCCTCCGCCTGCTCGACGCGCTGAGGCCTTCGGCCTACGGCATCTACCTGCTGCACTACATCTTCATCATCTGGCTGCAATACGCCGTCTACGATCCACCGCTTCCGGCGTTCGCGAAGTTTGCGATCGTGTTTACCGGCGCGCTGTCGCTGAGCTGGGGGCTCACCCTGCTGTTACGGAGGATTCCGTTGGTAGCGCGGATGATTTAGGACCACCCAATCTCGTTATGCCGTTGCATTGCGGCGCGGTCGTGAAAATTTTGTTACGCGCCCTCATGCCGGAATAATTGCACGCGGTGGGTGTTGCCCAGAGAACGTTACCGTAACCTGGGAGACCACCATGTCTAGTAAAATTCAGCACCTCTTCGCAGCCGCCGCCGCCCTCGCTCTTGTCGGCATCGCCGTGCCGGCGTCGGCGCAGGAAACGGTGCGCATTCGCGGCACCATCGAGCGCATCGAAGGTCCAGTCTATGTGGTCAAGAGCCGCGACGGATCGGAACTGAAGCTGACCGTGACCGACAATCCGCTCTATGTCGCGATCGTTCCGGGAACCATGGCCGACATCAAGCCCGGCATGTTCGTCGGCTCCGCTGGCATGATGGAGCCCGACGGCACGCAGAAGGCCATTGAGGTGCACATCTTCCCGGAATCGATGCGCGGCACCGGCGAGGGCCATTACGACTGGGACCTCATTCCGAAGAGCAAGATGACCAACGGCAATGTCGAACAGGCCGTCACCGGGGTCGACGGACCGGTGCTGTCGGTCAAGTACAAGGACGGCGAGAAGAAATTGGTCGTGACCCCGCAAACGGTGGTCGTCACCTATGTGTTTGGCGACAAAGCTGAGATTCAGCCCGGCACCAAGATTTTCGTCGTGGCCAAGAAGCAGGCCGACGGGACCTTTCAGGCGCCGCGTATCACCTATGGCAGAAATGGCGCGGGGCCGGCGTTCTGATCGCGCGGCTTCGTCACGGATCGCGTTCTACGGAATTGCACTGCAGCAACGCGATATTCGACTAGCGGGACAACATTCCTGCCTCTAGATCATTGAGATGATCGGGAGGGCCGGCTCCTAGAGGCCGGCTGAGGCAGGAGACCGCTCATGTGGATGCTGTTGCTGGTGCCGTTCGTCGGCCTGCTGTGGGTACCGTTCTATAATTTCACCGAACCGTCACTGTTCGGCTTTCCATTCTTCTATTGGTATCAGCTTGCCTGGGTGCCGATCAGTTCGCTCTTGATCTGGCTGGTCTATCGCAGCCGCACGCCCGACGAAACGCCTTAAGAGAAGGGCAGCGTCATGGCCGGTCAGATCGAATGGGTTGCGCTTTCGGTTTTCATTTTCTTCTTTACGCTCGTCACCGTGATGGGCTTCTTCGCCGCGCGCTGGAAAGCCGGCCCGGTCGGCGAACACCTTGACGAATGGGGGCTGGGCGGCCGTCAGTTCGGAACCTGGATCACCTGGTTCCTGGTCGGCGGCGATTTTTATACCGCCTACACCGTGATCGCGGTGCCGGCGCTGGTCTATGCCGTCGGCGCCTATGGTTTCTTCGCGCTACCTTACACCATCATCGTCTATCCCTTCGTGTTCGCGGTCATGCCGCTGCTTTGGAAGCAGGCGCATGCCAATGGTCACGTCACCGCAGGCGATGTGGTGTACGGCGCCTACAATTCGCGCGCGCTCGAACTGGCGGTCGCGATCACCGGCATGGTCGCGACCATGCCCTATATCGCCCTGCAACTGATCGGCATGGGCGTGACGATCAAGGCGATGGGCCTGACCGGCGACCTGCCGATCGTGGCCGCCTTCATCGTTCTCGCGCTCTACACCTATAGCTCCGGCCTGCGCGCGCCGGCGCTGATCGCCTTCGTCAAGGACATCATGATCTATATCGTGGTGCTGGTCGCGGTCGTGGTGGTGCCGGCAAAGCTCGGCGGCTACAGTGCGGTGTTTTCGGCGGCCAATGACGCGTTCACCGCCAAGGGTGGCGCCACCGGTCTGACCCTGAAGCCGGCACAGATGCTGCCTTACGCGACGCTGGCGCTGGGTTCGGCGCTCGCCGCCTTCATGTATCCGCACACCCTGACCGGCATCTTCGCCTCGAAGTCGGCCGATACCATCCGCAAGAACGCGATCCTGCTGCCGGCTTACACGTTGCTGCTCGGCCTGATCGCGCTGCTCGGCTACATGGCCCATGCCGCAAATATAAAAGTGTCCTCGCCCAATGACGTGGTGCCGATGTTGTTCAAGGTGCTGTTCCCGTCATGGTTCGCGGGCTTCGCGTTCGCCGCGATCGCGATCGGCGCGCTGGTGCCGGCGGCGGTGATGAGCATCGGGGCGGCGAACCTGGTCACCCGCAATGTCTGGAAATCCTACGTCAATCCTTCCATCAGCCACGCCGGCGAAGCGGCAGTGGCAAAGATCGCGTCGCTGGTGGTGAAAGTCGGCGCGCTCACCTTCATCCTGTTCCTGCCGACGCAATATGCGCTCGATCTGCAATTGCTCGGCGGCCTGTGGATCCTGCAGACTTTTCCGGCGCTGGTGTTCGGATTGTTCACGCGCTGGTTCCGCGCCGAGGGCCTGCTGCTCGGCTGGGCCACCGGCATCATCTGGGGCTCGTGGACGGCATGGAGCAATGGCCTGAAGCCGCTCGCGACCCTCGATCTCGGCGGCGCCAGCTACGTGTTCTATGTCGGGCTCGGGGCGCTGATCCTCAACATCGCCGTTGCGGCCGTCGTAACCGCGATTGTCGGGCTGGTCTCGCCGAACCGAACCGGCGTCACTGCTCGATCCTGATATTGGCGGCTTTTGCCACCGCGCCCCACCGGGCGATATCGGCGGCCAGGATCTTGGTAAATTCGTCGGAAGAATTGCCGATCGCTTCGATGCCGAGCGGTTTTAGGCGCGCGATCACGTCGGGCAGCTTTGCAATTCGCATCAACTCGCTCTCAAGCTTTTTCACGATCGCAGGCGGCGTGTCCTTGGGCACGAAAATGCCGCTCCACAGTACCGCGTCGACGTCGGCGCCGGCCTCCTTCATGGTCGGCACGTCGGGGAAATCCTCCGTCCGTTTGGGCGCGGCGATCGCGAGCGCACGCACCGTTCCGGCCTTCACCTGGCTTGTGACCGGGCCGGCATCCGCGATGGTCGTGGTGACCTGGCCCGAAATCACCGCCAGCACCGACTCGTTGGCGCTCTTGTACGGGATGACCTGCATCGGTGCGCCGGTCTTCTGCTTGAACAGTTCGGTCACCAGCTGAAACGAAGCCGACGAGCTCGCATAGTTCGTCTTGTCCGGATTGGCCTTGGCATAGGCGACAAGCTCCGCCACCGATTTGATCGGGGACGATGCGTTGACGATCATGATCAGCGGAAACGAGCCGAGTTCGGAGACCGCGACAAAATCCTTCACCGCGTCGTAGGGCAGCTTGGCGTAGACGGCGGGGTTGATCGTTATGCCGCTGGCGCTCATCAGCAGGGTGTAGCCGTCCGGCGGCGACTTCGCGACATATTCGGTCGCGACAATCGCGCCGCCACCCGGCTTGTTTTCGACGATCACCGGCTGACCAAGACTTTCGGACAGCTTCTGTCCGAAGATGCGCGCGATGATGTCGTTGCCGCCGCCGGCCGCAAAGCCGACGATGATATGGATCGGGCGTGCCGGATATTTTGCCGGATCTTCCCCCGCGAAGGCGGGGCTTCCAACCAGCGCGACCAGTCCGAGGCAGGCGCCGATCAGCAGAGCTCGGCCAGGCATGGTCATCGATCCCTTCTCAGAGCCGCGTGACATGAACATGCAAGACGGCTGCTTTGCCGTCATCAAACGCGGCGAGCGCCCGATCGATCGCGGCCGCCAACGTGTCGGGCTCGCGCACGCACTCGCCGTAGGCGCCGAACGCCTTTGCCACTTCGGAAAAATCACGCCGCTCGCCCTGCCGGCCCGACATCAGCCGCGACTGGAACTGGTTGGTCTCGGCGGCAATACCCTTGGGGTAGACCCGTTGGGTGGCGGATTTCACCGCCTGCCAGCCGCCATTATCGAGCACCACGGTCAGGATCGGAATCTGATACTGCTGCGCCACCGCGTAGACGCTGTCGGGCGAGGAGAAGTGAAAGCCGCCGTCGCCGATCACCTGCACGATGCGCCGGACGGGCTGCGCCAGTCTCAGCCCCAACGCCATGCCGCCGGAAAAGCCGAGCCCGCCTCCGGCAAGCCCGACATAGCTTTGCGGCTGGGTGCGCCGAATATGTTCCTGCAGGATCGGTCCGTTGCGGATGGCTTCGTTGAGGACGATGTCGTCCTGCGAAAGTTTTCCGCTGAGCGTCGCGAACACGAAGGCCGGATTGAGCGCGCCAGAGGTGCCCTTGTTGCCGCTGTCCGCGGTACGGCACGTGGCGGCGGCCTCTCGCGCGCCGCTCCAGCTCGCGATACGCCCGGCGATCCGCTTGCGATAGGCTTCATCGGCGCTCGCTTCGACCACTTCTAACACTTGCTGCAGCACGGTGGCGCAGTCACCTTGGATCCGCATGTCGGTCGGAAAACCCCACATCGGAAAGTCCGATTTCAGGGGATCGATGTCGATCTGGATCCATTTCATCGCGTTCGCGCGCTTGGCCGATTGCGGAACGAACGGGACGTCAGAATCGAGCAACAGCCCGAGATCGGCGTCTTCGAGCAGGGGCAGGGGATCGATGCCGGCGAAGCAGGGCGAGTCTTGCGGAATGTTGAGGTCGATCGAATTGAACTCGGCGACGCGGATGCCGCACGCCCGCGCCAGCCGATCCAGCACCGCGACAGCCTGCGGCTTGCGGCCAAGGTAGGCCACGAACGCCACCGGATTTTCCGCTGCCATCAAGGCTCGCGCGACTGCTTCCGCACGCTCGCGCTCGATGCCGCCGGCATGCACGCTGCCAAAGCGCGCAGGCGGATAGGCCGGCATGTCGGCATCGTCCCATTCTTCCGCCAGCGTCTCGCGCGGCAGCATCATGTAGACCGGGCCCGGCGGATCGCTATGCGCAAAGGCGCTGGCGCGGGCCAGCGCTTCCTTCACCACCACGCCCGAGGGCAACGAATATTCCCATTTGACATAGGGGCGCACAATGCTTGCGATGTCGAAGGGGTCCTGCACGAAATGCACATAGCTGTCGCGCGATCCTGTCAGCTCGCCATGCAGCGTATGCGGCGCGCGTCCGGCGAACAGCATCACCGGCAGCCGATAGCGGAACAGGTTCTGGATCGCCATGCAGGCGTTCGCCGTTCCCGCGTCGACATGCACCAGCACGGCCTGGCAGCGACCGGTCGCGAACGCATAGCCGCCGGCCATGTGTACCGCGACGACCTCGTGCGGGCACAGGATCATTTCCGGATGCTTGCGGCCTTCCTTGTCCCAGCGCGCCATCTCCTCGATCAGCGACACATGATCGGTGCCGAGATTGGCGAAGATGTAGTCGACGCCGAGATCGACCAGGCCTTCGAGGAAATAATGCGCGGTCGAGTGGCGCATGTCCTATCGCATTTCCGCGGCAAACCGGTTGCGCAAGGTGCCGATGCCGGTGATCTCGATCTCGACGACGTCGCCGGCTTTGAGGTCGGGCGAGGTGCCGTCGGTGCCCATCCAGATCACGTCGCCCGGCCACAGCGTGAAATACTTCGTCAATTCGACGATGAACGGCACGACGCCGAAGATCATGTCGTTGGTGTGGAAGCGGCCGGTCTCCTTGCCGTTGACCTTGATAATGGTTTCCATCTTGTCGAGGTCGACGTCGGTCTCGATCCAGGGTCCCATCGGCTTAAAAGTGTCGGCATTCTTGGCGCGCCACAGCGAGCGATCGGCCTTCTGCCAAGTGCGCTCGCTGACATCATTGCCGATGGTGTAGCCGAACACGCAGGACATCGCGTTATCTTCGGTCAGATGTTTTGCCTTTTTGCCGATGACCACGACCAGCTCGCCTTCGTAATGGATCTTCTCGGTCGCACTCGCCGGGATCACCACATCCTCGTCATGGCCGATCAGCGCATTCTGGGCACGATAACCGATCTCGGGCCGGTCCGGGACGTTCGGTACCTCACCGCGTTTGTCGGCGGCTTCCTTCAGATGCTTGAGATAGTTCAAGCCGACGCAATAGAAGGTGCGCGGCACCAGCGGCAGTTCGATCTTCACATCGTTCAGCGCATGCGCCTGTTGGGTGCGCTGCCATTCGCCGAAGGGATCGCCGCTGACGGCAATCACTCGGTCGCCTTCGACGATGCCCCATGAGGTCTTTCCGGCAGCCGCGAACTTGAGCCAACGCATCGATTTTCCTCTTCAATTCTCACTCGGCCGCGGCTTGCGGCCGGGTCTTCCAGGCGCCGGCGGCCGGGCGCCGCAAGCCGAGATTTTCGCGCAAGGTCTTGCCGGCATAGTCCTTGTGGAAGAGGCCGCGGCGCTGCAATTCCGGCACGATATGCTCGACGAAATCGGCGTACGAGCCGGGCACATATGTCGCCGCAACGACAAAGCCGTCGCAGCCGCGGCCGACAAACATCTCTTCCAGCCGGTCGGCGATTTCCTGCGGCCCGCCGACGATCGCATCCTGGGTCTGGCCGCGGCCGGAGAAGGTGATGAAATCGCGCGTCGACGGGTTGGTCTTGCCGCAAGTCCTCAACACACCGTCGCGGATCCCGAGCATCCCTTGCATGCCCTGCAGCTCTTCCGTGGTCAGCGGCTCGTCGATGCCCTTGGCGGCGAAATCGAAATTCAATCCCTCCGCGAGCAGTGAAAGCGCGTCGATTTCCAGCGGCAGCTTGTGGATCAACGCCATCCTGTCTTCGGCCTCCGACTTGGTCGCGCCGCAGACCGGCGTGATCAAATTGCAGAGGAACATCTGGTCGGGATCGCGCCCCGCCTTGGCGGCCTCAGCCTTGATCGCGTCGTAGCCTTGTTTGGCCCCGGAGAGATTGCGCGCCGCGGTGAAAATCACCTCGCCCCACCGGCCGGCAAAACGCTGGCCGCGGCCGGACGCGCCTGCCTGGATGACGACGGGATGGCCCTGTTGCGAGCGCGGCACGGTGAAAGGCCCGCGCGACTTGAAGAACTCGCCGCGATGGTCAAGCCGCTTGACCTTGGTCGGATCGGCGAAGCGCCCGCTCTTCTTGTCGATGATCAGCGCGCCGTCTTCCCAGGAATCCCAATGGCCGAGCACGACTTCCATGAATTCGTCGGCGCGGTCATAGCGCAAATCATGCTCGAGATGCGCTTCCTTGCCCATGTTGAGCGCCTCGCCGTCGTTCACCGAGGTGACCACATTCCACGCGGCACGGCCATTTGTCATGAGATCGAGGGTTGCGAAGCGGCGCGCCACGTCGAACGGCTCGTAATAGGTGGTCGAGCAGGTCGAGGCGAGCCCGAGCTTCTCGGTCACCATGCCCATCGTGGTCAGCACCACGATCGGGTCCATCTTCACGCAGCGGATGCCGTATTCGACGGTGTGGGCGTGATCATTGCCGTAGCGATCCGGCATTGCGAGGCGATCGTCGAAGAACGCCATGTGGAACTTGCCGGCCTCCAGGATCCGCGCGATCTCCTGGTAATAGTCCGCCGACATCGAATCGTCGCGCGATTGTGGATGGCGCCACGAGCTCGGCAGATTGGTGCAGTTCTGCGCTTGCAGGAAGCCGACCAGTGCCATTTGCCGCGTCATGCTCGCTCTCCCCTGTTTCGGCCTTTGCTACGCGAGATCGAGCTCGGTTGCGAGTTTGTACTCGCCGGCCAGCGCACGCAATCTGTCCCAGGT
>JBATYU010001221.1:0-4142 GCA_049674245.1 Bradyrhizobium sp.
GTTCGAGCGTGCGGGCTATGCCAGGGTCATGCCCGCCCTCCTGCAGCCGGCGGAGCCGTTTCTCGACCTCTCGGGCGAGGACATCCGCAAGCGGATGTATCTGACGACCGATCCGCACGGGCGCGAACTGTGCCTGCGCCCGGACCTCACCATCCCGGTCTCCCGCGACTATCTCGCCTCCGACCGTGCCGGGCAGCCGACCGGCTTCAGCTATCTCGGGCCGGTGTTCCGCCATCGTGGCGGCCGGCCGAGCGAGTTCCTGCAGGCCGGCATCGAATCCTTCGGCCGGCAGGATCGCGCCGCGGCCGATGCCGAGATGCTCGCGCTCGCGCTGGAAGCAACCAGCGCGTTCGGATTGGGTGACGTCGAAATCTGCACCGGCGACGTCGCGCTGTTCAACGCCCTGATCGACGCGCTCGGGCTTTATCCGGTTTGGCGGCGGCGGCTGGTGAAGGATTTCAACCGCAGGATCAACCTCACCCAGGACATCGAGCAGCTGACGCTTAAAACCGCGCCCGGCCGCAACGAATATGAGGGCGTGCTCGCCGCACTCGCCGGCTCCGACCGCAAGGCGGCTCTGGCGCTGGTCACCGACCTGATGTCGATTGCCGGCGCGACCAATGTCGGCGGGCGCACCGTCGCCGAAATCGCCGACCGCTTTCTGGAACAATCGACCTTGAAGGGCGGGCAACTGCCGCGCGATGCGCTTACCATCATCAAGCGCTTTCTCGCGATCGCAGGCGATCCCGATGCTTCGGCCGCGAAGCTGCGCGCGCTCACCACCGATGCCAAACTCAATATCACCGCCGCCATCGATGAATTCGAGAGCCGCGTCGGCTTCATGGCCGCGCGCGGCGTCGATGTCCGCAACACGCGCTTTTCCACTTCATTCGGGCGGGGGCTGGATTATTACACCGGCTTTGAATTTGAGCTGCATAATAGGGGAAATGGCGTCGAACCCCTGGTCGCCGGCGGGCGCTACGACGGATTGATGACCCAGCTCGGTTCGACGACGCCGATCCCCGCCGTCGGGTTTTCGGTCTGGGTCGAGACCCTTACCGACGCCGCCGGCAAAAGCGGGGGCCCATCATGACCGCGCCCTTTGTTCTCGCGGTACCCTCGAAGGGCCGCCTGCAGGAGAATGCCGAAGCCTTCTTCACGCATGCCGGGCTGGCGTTGGCGAAGCCACGCGGCGTGCGCGAATATCGCGGCACCATCATGGGCCTCGACAATGTCGAGATCGCCTATCTTTCGGCGAGCGAGATCGCCTCGCAGCTGGCCCGCGGCGCGGTGCATCTCGGCGTCACCGGCGAGGACCTGGTGCGCGAAAGCATTGTGGGTGCCGACAAGCGCGTGCTGTTGATCGATAGCCTCGGCTTCGGCAACGCCAATGTCGTAGTGGCGGTGCCGCTGGCCTGGATCGACGTCCGCACCATGGCCGACCTTGACGACGTCGCCTCCGGCTTTCGCGAGCAGCATAACCGGCGGATGCGGGTCGCAACCAAATACATCAATCTCACCCGGGCATTCTTCGCCTCCCACGGCGTCGTTGACTACCGCATCATCGAGAGCGCCGGCGCGACGGAAGGAGCGCCCGCGGTCGGCACCGCCGAGATGATCGTCGACATCACGACGACGGGCGCGACGCTTGCCGCCAACGGGCTGAAGGTGCTCGATGACGGCGTGATCCTGCGCAGCCAGGCCAATCTCGTGGCGTCAAAGGACGCCGACTGGTCGAGCGAGGCCCGCGAAACCGCGCGCGTCATCCTGGATCACATCGCCGCACGCGCTCGCGCCAGCAAGTATCGCGAGGTCCGGACCCGTTTTGCCGGCTGCAACGACGCGCTGCTCGCCGAGGCGCATAACCGCTTCGGCGTGGTATCGCCGTTCGGCGGCCCGACGTCCTCGGGCATGGTCACACTGCACTGCCCGCCGTCGCAGCTCTACGCGCTCGGCAGTTTCCTGCGCGGGCACGGCGCCGACACGGTGTCGGTGGCTTCACTCGACTATGTGCTCGACCGCGAAAACCCGCTGTTCGCCAAGCTCGAAGCCTTCTTGCGACAATAAGGCCGGCGGCTATAGCGTGATCCGGAAAAGCGGGTACCGGTTTTCCGAAAAGATCCTGCTCAAACAAAAAGATAGAGCGGGATGACGATTCAAAGAAAAGTCATCCCGCTCTAGCGTCCCGAATCCGATGTTCGCAACATTGTGCGGCGTCCTCTTTCGCGAACTTGGGATTCGAAAGGACACTAGAAAATCTATGATTCTAGTGTGGTTTTGGTTCAGAAGTTCTTTTGAAGAGAGTTCGCAGCGAAACTGAAGAGAACCTCTGAACCACCAACTAGCGTGGCGACAAGGCGCCGCGATTGCCATATGTTGGCTGTTCAAGAAGGGTTGGAAGCTGATCGATGATGCTGGGCACGGATGTCTCCAGTCTGACCACCACCTCGGCTACCGCCGCGGCGCAGGGACTATCGATCGTCGTGCCGGTCTATAACGAGGCGGCGGGGCTCGCGGCTCTGCATCAGCGGATCAGCGACCTGGCAACCACGTTGCGGCAGCGGCACCAGCTCGGCTGCGAGGTCGTCTATGTCGATGACGGCAGCACGGATGCGACGCTCGCGATCGCCAACGGCCTTGCGCCGGACAAGCTCGATGTGCAGGTGGTGTCGCTATCGCGCAATTTCGGCAAGGAAGCGGCCCTGATGGCCGGACTGGACCATGCACGGCGCGGCGCCGTGCTGTTCATGGACGGCGATGGCCAGCATCCGCCTGCCCTCGTCGAACAACTCGTCGGTTACTGGATCGATGGCGGCTATGACGTCGTCTATACCGCCAAGGCGCATCGCGAAAACGAATCCTTGCTGCGCCGCCTTGCGGTGCACGGCTTCTATGCCGTGATCAATTGGGGCGCGCGGCAGAAGATCCCCGAGGATGCCGGCGATTTCCGCCTGCTGTCGCCGCGCGCAGCGGCCGCGTTAAGGCAGCTTCCAGAGCGCAACCGCTTCTTCAAGGGATTGGCAAGCTGGATCGGCTTCCGCCAGATCCGTGTCGACTACGAGCCAGCGCCGCGCGCGCATGGCGTGACCACCTTCAACGCCGGCCGGCTGCTCGGGCTTTCGATCGAAGGGTTGACGTCGTTCTCGGTGGCGCCGCTGCGCTTTGCGAGCCTGCTCGGCGTCCTGCTCGCGGCAGGCGCCTTCCTGTTCGGCCTTTCGATCCTGTGGGAAGTCTTCACCACCGGAAAGCAGGTTCCCGGCTATCCGTCGCTGGTGGTCGGCCTGATGACGATCGGCGGCGTGCAGCTCATCATGATCGGAATTGTCGGAGAATATATCGGCAAGATCCTGTCCGAGCTGAAGGCCCGGCCGATCTATTTTGTCGCCGAGCACAGCGAGAAGCGCCTCGAGGCCGACCAACTCCTTGAGGCCAACAAAGACGCCGCCGAGCAAAGCGAACGGACCGCGGCCGAATGAACGATGCCGACCCAGTGGTCCGATTCTAACGTTCGCATCGAGGAATCGCGGCAAATGGTAGCGAACGTCAAATCCGCTCCACTGGTACGCCGGATCTGGCTGTGCGCCGACGATTACGGTATCAGCCCCGGCGTCAACCGCGGCATTCGCGACCTGATCGAACGCGGCCGCCTCAACGCGACATCCGTCATGGTGGTGGGCCCCGCTATCGGAGGCGACGAGGTCGCCGCATTGCAGGCCGCAATTGCCAAGGCGGCCCGCTGCGCCATCGGCCTGCATGTCACCCTGTCGGCGCCGTTTCGTCCCCTGACGATGCATTTCCGCCCCCTCGACGGCGGCATGTTCTTGAGCTTTTCGAAACTGCTGCGCGCGGGCCTGTTCGGGCTACTCGATGTCGAAATCGTCCAGGCGGAGCTGGTGGTGCAGCTTGCGGCATTCCGCGAGAAGTTCGGGCGCAACCCCGATTTCGTCGACGGCCATCAGCATGTTCAGCTCTACCCGCAGGTGCGCGACGCCTTTCTGGCGGCGGTCAAACAGGAGGCGCCGAGTGCCTGGATTCGCCAGGCCGGCCGCACCCACCCCCGCGCCACGCGGCTCGCCTCGCTGAAGGCCCTTTTCCTGGATGCCTTGAGCGCGCAATTCCGCCGCCGGGCGTCGGCCGCCAAT
>JBATYU010001222.1:0-1923 GCA_049674245.1 Bradyrhizobium sp.
GTCGGTTTCGTCCGTGTTGGAAATCTCGCCGAAGGGCCGCAGATGGTCATGCGTGTCGATCGCAGGCACCGCGTCAAGTGAGGCTTTGATCCGTGAATAAAGGGACGATTGCTTGATATCGGCAGCCCATGTGCAGCGACTGACAACGAATAGTCCAAGCAGCGTCAACAGGGCTTTACGCATGGTTCTATACCCGCGAGGATGTGCTGAAGTCAAACCGCCGCGCCAGCAGGAATGGACGGACATCTGTTGCTTCTCCAGCGAACATCGTACGCTAGCCTCGACGAGACCTCAATCAAGTGAGAGGGCGCGGAGGCAATTGGCGTCATTTGTAGCTGGCAAGGCGGTTGCCCGACAATTGCCAGCGACTCGCTCGGAGATATAACCGAAAGTTGTGAATGAGTTGAGTTGAAAGGGGCGGCGTACTTGGGTTGAATTTGGTTATTCAAAGACCGATTTTCCCCCAGAGGTACGCCACCATGCATGAAGCTATCCGAGATTCGTTGGTTTTGCCAGCCTCGACTTCCCAGGACGTTTTTACGGACATCCTTCGGCAAGGAGCGCAGCGGATGTTGGCCCAGGCCATCGACGCCGAAGTCGCCGAGTGGATCGAGTGGCATCGCGACTTTCGCGATCAGGCAGGCCACCGCCAGGTGGTCCGCAACGGACGATTGCCCAAGCGAACGATTCTCTCCGGTGTTGGGCAGATCGAGGTGGAACAACCGCGCGTACTCGATCGGCGGCCCACGGACGAAAATGGATGCTTTTCCTCCAAGATTCTTCCTCCGTATTTGCGCAAGACGAAGCGCTTGGAGGAGCTGATCCCGTGGCTATACCTCAAAGGCGTCAGCACGGGCGATTTTAGCGAAGCGCTGGCCGCCCCGGTCGGACCGTCGGCCGTGGGATTGTCGGCCAATACGATCGTACGGCTCAAGAGCGTCTGGGAGGAAGAATTCCAGGAGTGGAACCAAAGATCCTTGGAGGGGAAGAAATACGTGTACGTGTGGGCCGATGGCGTGCACTTCAACATCCGCTTGGAAGAAGATCGGCAGTGCATCTTGGTGTTGATGGGCGCCACGGAGGATGGGCACAAAGAGCTGATCGCGGTGGCCGACGGCTATCGCGAGAGCGAGCAGTCTTGGAAGGCGCTGTTGTTGGACGTGAAGTCGCGCGGCCTCGCGGTGGATCCGAAGCTGGCCACGGGCGATGGAGCCTTGGGCTTTTGGAAGGCGTTGCCGCAAGTGTACTCGACCACACGCGAGCAACGCTGCTGGGTGCACAAAACGGCCAATGTGCTGGACAAGCTGCCCAAGCGATTGCGCGCCGAAGCCAAAGACAAGCTGCACGCGATCTGGATGGCTCCGACAAAGGCAGATGCCGACAAGGCATTCGACTTGTTCGTGGCGACCTACGAGGCCAAGTATCCCAAGGCGAGCCACTGTCTCTCGAAGGACCGCGACGTGCTGCTGACGTTCTACGAGTTCCCGGCCGAACACTGGATTCACCTGCGCACGACGAACCCGATCGAGAGCACGTTCGCCACGGTGCGCTTGCGGCATCGCCGCACGAAAGGAAACGGCAGCCGACTGGCATGCCTGACGATGGTCTTCAAGCTGATGCAATCCGCACAGAAACGTTGGCGGCAATTGAACGGCTCGAACCTGCTACCCGACGTGATCCAAGGAAACCGATTCATCGACGGAATCAAACCCAAGCAAGCCGCCGCCTAAACCAATCCGTCCACAACATTTGACAATAACTCTTGACGTCAATCGCCGAGCTGACCCGTCGCAGTGCCAAGACAATTTGGTCTTCGGCCGAGAGTAATACCGATTCTCCGAAACCAAATGCATAGTTCACGATCTAATCAAGACATCCAAAAGAATCCAATTGAAAATCGAGAACGCCATTTCATTGGATTCT
>JBATYU010001223.1:0-8843 GCA_049674245.1 Bradyrhizobium sp.
CGGAAGCCGCTTCCGTGCTCGCGATCGTCAGCGGCAGCTGCGGCAAGATCGCGCGCGACGTGTCGCTGATGATGCAGACCGACGTGGCCGAAGCCTTCGAGCCGTCGGGCGAAGGCCGCGGCGGCTCATCTACCATGCCGCACAAGCGCAACCCGGTGGCTTCAGCAAGCGCGCTTGCCGCCGCCACCTTGGCGCCCAACCTCGCGGCGACGATTTTTGCTGCGCAAGTCGGAGATCACGAGCGCAGCGCCGGTCCCTGGCACGCGGAATGGCCGACCTTGCCGACGCTGCTCTTGGTCACCTCGGGCGGGCTTGCGGCCATTGTCGACATCGCCGAAGGACTGGAAGTCGACGTGAAGCGCATGCGCATCAACCTCGATGCGACGGGCGGCCTGACCATGGCGGAAGCGGTGGCGTTTGCGCTCGCCGAAAAGATCGGCAAGAACGAGGCGCATCGTCTGATCGAGGCCGCGTGCAAGAACGCCGTCGCGGACAAAAAAATGTTGCGCGACGTGCTGGCGGCCGACCCGAAGGTCACCTCGCATCTTGGCGCGGAACAACTCGCAAAACTGTTCGAGCCGATGGCCTATCAGGGCGTCTCGCAAACCCTGATCGACCGCCTGCTCGCCTCGCTCGATTAGTCGTCATTGCGAGGAGCGAAGCGACGAAGCAATCCAATTCTTTGTGGTATATGGATTGCTTCGCTTCGCTCGCAATGACGAGTAAAACAACGGTCCCTGATATGCGGAAATCCAGATGCCGATGATCGACGCCGACGGTTGCCTGCTCAATGTCTCCGTCGAAGGCCGCGATGGCGGGCCGACGCTGATGATGTCGAATTCGCTCGGCTGCACCTTGCAGATGTGGGAGCCGCAGATGAAGGCGCTGACGCAAGTTTTTCGCGTCATCCGCTATGACCGGCGCGGCCATGGCAAATCCGGCGTGCCGCCCGGCCCCTATTCGATGGAACGTTTCGGCCGCGACGCACTCGCGATCCTCGACGACCTCAACATTGAGAAAGTGCATTGGTGCGGGCTGTCGATGGGCGGCATGGTCGGGCAGTGGCTCGGGGCCAACGCGCCCGAACGGCTCAGTAAGATCATCCTCGCCAACACCGCCTGCTACTACGCCGATCCCGCCAATTGGCTGAGCCGCATCAAGGCGGTGAAGCAAGGCGGCATCGCCGCGGTCGCCGACACCGTGATCGCTACCTGGCTGACGGCGGATTTCAGGGAGCGCCAGCCGCAGATCGCGGCGACGATGAAAGCGATGTTGGTCGCTTCGCCGGTTGCGGGCTATCTCGCCTGCTGCGAGGCCTTGAGCACGCTCGACCAGCGCGAATTGTTGCCCAGGATCAAGAGCCTGACGCTCGTGATCGCCGGACGGTACGACATGGCAACGCCGATTGCGGCCGGCGAATTGATCCGCAGCAGGATCCCCGGCGCCAGCCTGACCATCCTGGACGCCGCGCATATTTCCAATGTCGAGCAGCCGGACGCCTTCACCGACGCCGTGGTCGGCTTCTTGACGCAACGCTAACAACGTCATTGCGAGGAGCGAAGCGACGAAGCAATCCATAACTGCCAGCCATGTCCCGGCTATGGATTGCTTCGCTGCGCTCGCAATGACGGGGAGAACACAGATGGACGATCAAAAACGCCGCGAAAGCGGCATGGTCCAGCGCCGCAAGGTGCTCGGCAATGCCTGGGTCGACAAATCGATCGCGGGCAAAAATTCGTTCAACAGCGATTTCCAGGATTTGATCACGCGCTATGCCTGGAACGAAATCTGGACCCGCCCGCATTTCGACGAGCGCACCCGCCGCGTGCTGGTGATCGGCACCCTGGTGGCGCTCGGGCAATGGGATGAATTCCGCCTGCACGTCCGCGCGGCGCTCACGGAAGGCGGCTTCACGCCGGAGGACATCAAGGAGATCCTGCTGCAGCAGGCGATCTATTGCGGCGTTCCCGCCGCCAATCATGCCGTCAAGGAGGCCTCAGCGATTGTGCAGGAGTTGGGGCTCCTGAACGGCTAGACTTAGACTAGCTCGCGGGTGATTGGCGCAGCCTGCGGCTGCGCGGGAGCCTCGACCAGGAGCACGATTGCGGTGCCGAGCAGCAGCAACAGTTCCGTCGCGTGCAGTCTCACGGCCGCCGTCTCGCCGGCCTGCGAAGCCATCACCATCAAGGCAAAGCTGATCAGGCTGCCGATGCCGAGCGCGATTGCGAGCGCTTCATCGCAACCGCCGGCCTTGCGCACCGCGGGGCGGCTGATGAGCACCACGAAGATCGCGAAAAACGCCACTACCGTCAGCCGGCCCAACGCCAACAGCCACGCGGCACGGACCGTGCCGGTCGCCGCCAGTTGCAGATAGTCGCTGACAAACAGCGCCATCGATATGTTCGGCTGCTCGTAGAAGCCATGGACCGGCGAGATCATGATCTTGAAGGCGATGATGGTCCAGGTCGGTATGAAATAGGCCGCGAGCAGCGCGCCGTTGAATGAGCTGATCCGCCAGTTCGTGGACATGCCGTTTCCCGCTGATATTCCGCGGCGCTTCCGATGCGAGCGCCCGCGGCTTTCGCAGGTGACGTAACCCGCTTAAAGTGAGAGCTTCAATTTAAACCCTTTGTTTACCTTAATCGCGCCACTGGGACGGGTCGGCGTACCACTTGCCGCAAAAGAAAAGTCCCGCCTTCCGGCGGGACCTTCCTTGCTCTCACTTGGGATGAAGTCCGAACTAACGTCCGCCCTCGCCCTGCTGATCGCGGTTCTGGCCCTGACGGTTCGGATCTTGCCGTTGCTGTCCGGGCTTCTGGCCGCCACCCTGCTGTTGACCGGGCTTCTGACCCGGGTTCTGGTTCTGCTGCCCAGGGTTCTCTTTCTGGCTGGACATTCGGGATCTCCCTTGGTTGACCCTAGCCCGAGATAATTCGCGATGGCCGGGCTCCGTTCCGACGGAACCGGGTTCCGCCGCAATTATTGCGCGGCGTTGTTATGGAAGGATTCCGTAGCCGGAACTCGTGCGAAAACAACCGAGTACAAACCCCATCAGCCCCAGCGGCGGCTGTTGCCGGGTCCAGTTCCCACCTGTTAGAAGCGGTCCGACGCGCCGGTTAAGGCTGCCCGGGGCCCTCGCCGCGTCGATTTTTAAAGCGGCAGCCCATGGATTATTTTGCCCAGCAACTGATCAACGGCCTAGTGCTCGGCTCGATCTATGGCTTGATCGCCATCGGCTACACCATGGTCTATGGCATCGTCGGCATGATCAATTTCGCCCATGGCGACATCTTCATGATCGGCGGCTTTATCGCGCTGATTTCGTTCCTGGTGCTGGTGTCGTTCGGCCTCACGGCGGTGCCGGTGATCCTCTTGATCGTGCTCCTGGTTTCGATGGCAATCACGGCTTTGTACGGCTGGACGGTGGAACGCATCGCCTACCGGCCGCTGCGGCATTCATTCCGCCTCGCGCCGATGCTGTCGGCCATCGGCATGTCGTTCGTGCTGTCGAATTACTCCCAGGTGGCGCAAGGCGCGCGCGTAAAACCGGTGCCGCCGATCATCACCGGCGGCTATACGCTGCGTGAGAGCGCGGGCGGCTTCGTGGTTCAGCTCTCCAACATCCAGATCGTCGTGGTCGTCACGACCGTCGTGCTGCTTGCGATCTTCACCTGGCTCGTGGCGCGGACCCGGCTCGGTCGCGACATGCGCGCCTGCGAACAGGATCAGACCATGGCGGCGCTGCTTGGCGTCGATGTCGATCGCACGATCTCGATGACCTTCGTGATCGGCGCTGCGCTCGCAGCCGTCGCCGGCATGATGTACCTGCTCTATTACGGGCTGGTCGATTTCTACATGGGTTTTGTCGCCGGCATCAAGGCATTCACCGCGGCCGTGCTCGGCGGCATCGGCTCGCTGCCCGGCGCGATGCTGGGCGGGCTCTTGATCGGGCTGATCGAGACGTTGTGGTCGGCCTATTTCTCGGTGGAATACAAGGACGTCGCGGCGTTTTCGATCCTGATCGTGGTGCTGATCTTCCTTCCGACCGGCCTGTTGGGCCGGCCCGAAGTCGAAAAAGTTTGACGGGCGGCGGCGTGACAGCATCCGCGCCCGAGACACCGCACGCCTCGCGCGCGCCGGGCGCGGCTTTCATCTTCAAGAAAGCCTTGATCAGCGCGCTGGTGGCTTTGGTGCTGTTTTCGCTGATGATCGGCATCCGCACCGAGGCAGGCCCCACGGGACAATTGATCTACTGGACGCGGTTCGGCGAGCTCGCCGCCATCGTCGCCATCGTGTTCGGCGGCAGCATCATCGTCGAATTGCTGCGGCAATGGTGGGGACCGGTCGGCACCGTCGTCATCATTCCACAGCCGATGCAAAAGGGACTGGCGATCGCGCGGCGCGCCATCGCGCCGCTGCTCCTGATCTTCACCTTCCTGGTGCCGGTGATCTTCTATGATCAGCGCTACATTCTCGATCTCGGCATTTTGGTGCTCACTTACGTGATGCTCGGATGGGGATTGAACGTGGTGGTCGGCTTGGCCGGCCTGCTCGATCTCGGTTATGTCGCGTTCTATGCGGTGGGCGCCTATTCCTACGCGCTGCTCGCGACCAATTTCGGCCTGTCGTTCTGGGTCTGCCTGCCGCTCGCCGGGATTCTCGCGGCATTCTGGGGCATGCTGCTCGGATTTCCGGTCTTAAGGCTGCGCGGCGACTATCTCGCCATCGTCACCCTTGCCTTCGGCGAGATCATCCGCCTCGTCATCATCAACTGGCAGAGCCTGACCGGCGGGCCGAACGGCGTTTCCGGGATTCCGCGCCCGACCCTGTTCGGCATTCCGCTAACGCCCGGCGATGACGGCCTCGCGGCAAAACTCGGCATCGAATTCTCACCGACGCATCGCATCGTGTTTCTGTTCTATCTGATCCTTCTGATGGCGCTACTCACCAACTGGGTGACGATCCGGCTCAGACGTTTGCCGATCGGGCGTGCCTGGGAAGCGCTGCGCGAGGACGAGGTCGCCTGCCGCGCGCTCGGCATCAATACCACCACCACAAAGCTCACGGCATTCGCCACCGGCGCGATGTTCGGCGGCTTTGCCGGTGCCTTCTTCGCCACCCGACAAGGCTTCATCAGCCCGGAATCCTTCACCTTCAATGAATCGGCGCTGGTGCTCGCCATCGTCGTGCTCGGCGGCATGGGGTCGCAGCTTGGCGTCGCGCTCGCCGCGCTCACCATGATCGGCGGTTTCGAATTGTTCCGCGGCTTCGATCAATACCGCATGCTGGTGTTCGGCGTCGCGATGGTGCTGTTGATGATCTGGCGGCCGCGCGGGCTGATCGGCCACCGCGCGCCGACCGTATTCCTCGAGCAGGCGCGTGCGATCTCATCCGACCTCGTCAAGGAAGGTCACGGATGAGCGGTAAAGATATTCTCAGCGTCGATCATCTGACGATGCGCTTCGGCGGCATCGTCGCCGTCAACGACCTGTCGTTGAAGGCGGAGCGGCGCAAGATCACCGCGCTGATCGGCCCGAACGGCGCCGGCAAGACCACCGTGTTCAACTGCATCACCGGCTTCTACAAGCCGTCCGGCGGCACCATGCGTTTGACGCATGACGATGGCCGCGAGGTGATGCTCGAGCGGCTCAACGATTTCCGCATTGCCAAGCAGGCCAAGGTCGCGCGCACGTTCCAGAACATCCGCCTGTTTCCCGGCATGACCGCGCTGGAAAACCTGATGGTGGCGCAGCACAACGCGCTGATGCTGGCCTCCGGTCTGACGTTTCTCGGGCTGATCGGCGCGCCGTCCTGGCGCAGCGCCGAGAAGCGCGCGATCGATCAGGCGAAATTCTGGCTGACGCGCATCGGGCTCATCGAGCGTGCCGATGACGCCGCGGGCAATCTGCCCTACGGCGATCAGCGCCGCCTCGAAATCGCGCGGGCGATGTGCACCGAACCCGCGCTGCTCTGCCTGGACGAGCCGGCCGCCGGGCTGAACGCGCGCGAAAGCGCTGAATTGAGCAAATTGCTGCTTTCGATCCGCAGCCAGCAGGGCACCTCGATCCTTCTGATCGAGCATGACATGAGCGTGGTGATGGAGATCTCCGACCACGTCGTGGTGATGGATTATGGCGTCAAGATCGCCGAAGGCACGCCGCAGGATGTGCGCGACGATCCCAAGGTGATCGCGGCCTATCTCGGTGCCGACGAGCAGGAAGCGATCGCCGTGATGGAGAGCGGCACATGATGGCGAAACCCGGCACACCGCCCACCTCCCCCTGCAAGGGGGAGGTCGACCGCGAAGCGGGCGGGTGGGGGTCACGCTTTTCCCGCACAAAAGAAATGACCGCCAGGGCGCGATCTCTCCGCGGCAACATGACCGACGCAGAGCTTCGATTGTGGCGCGCACTACGCCGCGATCAACTCAACGGCTTTTCTTTTCGAAAGCAGCATCCGATCGGCCCGTACACCGTCGACTTTTATTGCTCGCGTCTCCGTCTGGCGGTCGAAGTGGACGGTGGACAGCATGCCGAGCAGCAGAAGCAGTCCGATGACCGCCGGACGCGGTGGCTTGCGGAGAAGGGCGTCACCGTTGTTCGTTACTGGAACAACGAGGTGCTGTCGAATTTGGAGGGCGTGCTCAGCGATCTTCTCGCGCATATCGAGAGGTTATCGCAAGCGGCGGCAACCCCCACCCCAACCCTCCCCCTTTCAGGGGGAGGGAGAACAGATAGTCGCGCGCCGGGCAAGGATGGGAGCGAGCCATGACCGCCCCCCTGCTCGCGATCCGGTCCTTGCGCGCCGCCTACGGCAAGATCGAAGCGCTGAAGGGCGTCGATCTCGACATCAACCCAGGCGAGATCGTCGCCTTGATCGGCGCCAACGGTGCCGGCAAATCGACGCTGATGATGACGATCTTTGGCCGGCCGCGCGCCCGCGGCGGCCAGATCCTGTTCGACGGCGCCGACATCACCGGTGTGCCGACCCATGAGATCGCGCGGCTGCGCATCGCGCAGTCGCCCGAAGGCCGTCGGATTTTCCCGCGCATGAGCGTTGCTGAAAACCTGCAAATGGGCGCGGACGCGACCGATAGCAGCCAAGCCGATCGCGCCAGCGCACTGGAGCGCGTCTTCATGCTGTTTCCGCGGCTGAAGGAACGCATGGCCCAGCGCGGCGGCACGCTGTCCGGCGGCGAGCAGCAGATGCTGGCGATCGCCCGGGCGCTGATGAGCCGCCCTCGCCTGTTGATGCTGGATGAGCCGTCGCTCGGTCTCGCGCCACTGATCGCGCGGCAGATCTTCGATGCCATCCGTACCCTGAACCGGCAGGACGGCCTCACCGTGCTGATCGTCGAGCAGAACGCCAATCACGCGCTCAGGCTGGCGCACCGCGGCTATGTCATGGTCAACGGCCTGATTACGCTCGAGGGAACCGGCGCTGAGCTGTTGCAGCGCCCCGAAATCCGCGCCGCCTATCTCGAAGGCGGCCGGCGCGCATAAGCCGGTCAGGTTCCCCGGACGCTGCGCAGCGCGTTAGCGGTGCGCTGCAGATCCGGGGTCCATCTTTTCGCTGGTTGGGTCCCGGCTCTGCGGAGCAGCGTGAAGAACGCTGCGCCGCGTCCGGGACACGGCAAGATGCTGCGAATGGACCCTGGATTTGCCTGAAAATTGCCGATGACTTCGCTCCAAAATCAGCCGACAATGGCCGGGAATTTCGACCCGGCCTGCCCGGTACTCAACCTAAGTAAACAGCCTGCGAGGATCCCTCATGAAATCAATAAAGCTCATCGGTCTGGCCTTGTGCGCGTCCTTGGGCGCGTCGTTCGCACCATCGGCCAGCGCATTCGCGCAGGACATCACCATCGCGGTCGCCGGTCCCATGACGGGCGGCGAATCGGCGTTCGGGCGGCAGATGAAGAACGGCGCCGAAATGGCGGTGGCCGACCTCAATGCAGCCGGCGGCCTGCTCGGCAAGAAGCTCGCGCTCGACGTCGAGGACGATGCCTGCGATCCCAAGCAGGCGCGCTCGATCGCGGAAAAGATCGGCAGCGCGAAGATCCCGTTCGTCGCGGGGCACTATTGTTCGTCGTCGTCGATCCCGGCCTCTGAAGCCTATGCCGACGGCAACGTCCTGCAAATCACGCCGGCATCGACCAACCCGCTATTCACCGAGCGCAAGCTCTGGAACGTGGCGCGGGTCTGCGGCCGCGACGACCAGCAGGGGCTGGTTGCCGCCGAATACATCGCGAAATTCTACAAGGGCAAGAACGTCGCCATCCTCAACGACAAGACCACCTACGGCAAAGGCCTCGCCGACGAGACCAAGAAAGCGCTCAACAAGGCGGGCTTCACTGAAAAGATGTTCGAATCCTACAACAAGGGCGACAAGGATTTTAACGCCATCGTATCGCGCCTGAAGCTCGAAAAGATCGATCTGGTCTATGTCGGCGGTTACCACCAGGAATCGGGTCTGATCCTGCGCCAGATGCGCGACCAGGGCCTGCAGACGGTGCTGATGGCGGGCGATGCGCTCGCCGACAAGGAGTTCGCCTCCATCACCGGGCCGGCCGGCGAAGGCACGCTGTTCACCTTCGGTCCCGACCCCCGCAACAAGCCGACCGCGAAAACGATCGTCGAGCAGTTCAAGTCCAAGAATATCGATCCCGAAGGCTATACGCTCTACACCTACGCCGCGATGCAGGTCTGGTCGCAGGCGGTGAAAAAGGCCGGCACCACCGATCCGAAGAAGGTCATGGATACGATCAAGGCCGGCAAATGGGATACGGTGATCGGCGCCATGGAATTCGATGCCAAGGGCGACATCAAGCAGATCGACTATGT
>JBATYU010001224.1:0-2087 GCA_049674245.1 Bradyrhizobium sp.
CGGGAGATACCAGCCACGGATGGCAAGGGAAAAGCGCCGACGTCCGTCGCGCTGATATGGCTGGGGGAGTGCGAGATCTGAGGCATCGGGCGAAACCGCCTGCCGCCGCTGTTCCCAAAATGCCAAGAAAATCAGTGTTTCCAGCGCCGTCACCTATCCAACGATCTTCGAGTTCACAATGAATTCGCATGACGATGAGCTGCGAATCCGTCCTGGTCGCATCCGCGATAGAGGGCGCGGAGCGGCGAAACCAAAGACCTTCGTTGGCGAGGTCATGCGGGCCGCCAAGAAGGCTGGTCATGCGGGGACAGGCTTCGGCCGACAAGGAAGAGGCACCGGCTCCCGCTTTGGCCGGGGGCGGTCCGCGGCGCTTGCGTTGTCGCTTCGCTCGCCGTCGCGCCGGGTGGTGATGAAGGCGCGCGTCGTCAGGCAATTCGGCATCCGCTTCCGCTCTGTGCCGCTGCCCCGACATATGACTTACCTCAAGCGCGACGGCGTCACCCGCGACGGCAGCGAGGCCCGCATGTTCGATGCGAACTTCGATGCGGCCGACGAGCGCGCCTTTGCTGAACGCTGCAGAGACGACCGACATCATTTTCGGTTCATCGTTTCGCCTGAAGACGCCGCCGAGGTAGAGAACTTGCGAACGTTCACCCGCGAATTGTTGGGCGACGTCGAGCGCGACCTCGGAACCAAACTCGACTGGGTGGCGGTCGATCATTGGAATACCGACAATCCACATGTCCATGTCCTGATCCGCGGACGTGCCGATGACGGCCGGGATCTCGTCATCAGCCGCGCCTATATCAGCCGTGGCTTCCGCGACCGTGCGGCCGAGCGCGTCACCCTGGAACTGGGGCCGCGCACCGAGCGGGAGATCCAGTCCGCGCTTGAGAGGGAGGTCGAGGCCGAGCGCTGGACCAGCCTCGACCGTGCGTTGCGCGACATCGCGGACGCCGGCGCGGGGATTGCCGATCTTCGTCCTGGCGCAACGGATGAGGATTCCGGGCTGCGCCGCCTAATGCTCGGCCGGGCCGCCAAGCTCGAGCGCCTTGGCCTTGTCAAACGAGTAGCCCCGGCCTGCTTCGCGTTGAAGCCAGGCCTTGAACCAACGCTGCGCGATCTCGGCATTCGCGGCGACATCATCAAGACAATGCACCGGGCCATGACCGGGGCCGGGCGCGAGCCGGACATTTCCGGTTTTGCTCTCCACGGCGACGATCCCGGTGATCCCGTGCTCGGCCGCCTGGTAGAGCGTGGTCTGCATGACGAGCTGAAGGGTTCCGCCTATGCCATCGTCGAAGGGGTCGACGGCGGGACGCACCATCTTCAGTTCGCTGATCTTGAATTAACCGGCGATGCCGCGCCAGGCGCGATCGTCGAGGCGCGTGTCTATGAGGACGCCGAGGGCCGGAAGCGGCTCTCGCTCGCGACGCGATCGGACCTCTCCCTTCAGCAGCAGATCGCTGCTCCAGGCGCGACGTGGCTCGATCGCCAGCTTCTCGCCCGCGAGCCTGTCGTGACAGGCGGCGGCTTCGGAGCGGAGGTGCACGACGCCATGGAACGTCGTGTGGAACACCTTGCTAACGAAGGTCTTGCTCGCCGGCAGGGACAGCGTGTCATCTTCTCGCGCGATCTGCTGAACACCCTGCGCAGGCGAGAACTCGACAACGCGGCGGGGAAGATCGCCGCCGAAACCGGGATCGCATATCGGCCGTCGCCCGAAGGCGAGCACGTTGCCGGTATTTATCGGCAGCGGGTCGTCTTGAGTTCCGGCCGGTTTGCGATGATCGACGATGGTCTCGGTTTCCAGCTCGTGCCCTGGCGGCCCGCGCTGGAACAGCAACTTGGCCGTCAGGTGTCCGGCGTGATGTTGCCGAGCGGGGGAGTCGATTGGAGTTTTGGTCGAAAGCGCGGGCTCGAACTCTGACACCTCCAGTGAGGGGAGGCCTGCCAGCCGCGCCTGCTCCCTGAGCATCAGTAATTCTACGCCATGCTACGCCAGGACATGATGCCGGGGATCGAGCGATTGCAAACCGATCTGCTTTTCTGTTTCTGCACCCGACCGCGCAAATTGGGGATGGGGG